>JANPIT010000245.1:0-20673 GCA_031425115.1 Opitutaceae bacterium
TCAACGCGCGGTGTGGTATCCGGTGCGCGATCAAAAAGACGGCTGGGAAAATCGGTTCGAGGCGAACAAGAAACTCACCGAGACGCTCAGCATGTCGCTCCGGCACGAAATCCGGCGCCACAATCCGGACGGCACCTCACAGGATTACGATAGGCTGAAGCTGCTGTTCGGTTTTGATTTCTGATGGGGGAAAAAGACGGCAAATCAAGGCGGGCGAATGTGGAAAGTGGGAAACAAGCCAGGAAACGGAAAAGGTCCGTTCCCCGGTATTTTTCCCGCTTTCCCTATTCAATCTTCCGACAGATTTTCTGATGAGGATCGGAAACGAACCAAAGAATTAAGAAATCTCTGAACAATCGAATCTGGAAATCAGGAACTCAGGAAAAGGGCTCAATCGCCCTGAGAAATCATCGCTTGCTGGAAGTTTATTCCTGATTTCCTGAGTTCCAGATTAGTCCGGCTGCATTTTTTAGAGGCTCCTTAAGTGGTGAAAGGCTGGAAAGCAGGAAATAGAAGCTGGAATCCGTTTCGCGGTATTTTTCCTGCTTTCCACATTCAATCTCCGCGGGCCTTTCCTCAAGGCAGCTCGTAGACTTCGACGAGGGCTTCGCCGGTGGTGTTGCCGACGCCGGTGACCTGCACGGTGTAGCCGCCCGCGGGGAGCGTGGTAAGCAGGGCGGCGTCGCGACTCCCCGTCGGTAGCGGGAAGGCGCCGACCCGGGAGAAAACGGCTCCGGCAGCGGCAGCCCAGTCGTCGTTTTCGGCGATCAATTGATTGTCGGACGCGCGGTAAACGGCGATCCGCGGATTCACGAGGAAGCCAGTGAGGCCAAACGCGGCGAGCGCGGGGCCGACTCCACGGATGAGAACTTGGGTGTTGCCGGTGCCGCTGAGGGTAAAGCCGGCGATGAGGATGTCGTTGCCCGTGCCCACCTGGTTGCGCGCAGAAAGATTGGTGAGGCGCGGTGTGTTGCCGGTGCCGGCATCGTAAACTTCCACGAGTGCAACGCCGCTGGTCGCGGCGCGCAGTTGCGCAGTGTGGCCACCGTTGATCGAACGGGTGAGTGCGGCGTCTCGGCTCCCTGCATTGAGCGCGAATGCGCCGAGCTGGCCAAAGACGGGGCCGAGAGCCGATGACCAGTCGTCGTTCTCGTCCACCTTGACGCCAGCGCCGCTGTAGATCTCGAGACGCGGATCAGCGAGCGCATTGGTGAGACCGAAGGCGGCGAGCGTCGGGCCGATGCCGCGGACGAGCACGGGCTTGGCGCCCTCACCCATGGTGAAGCCGACGATGAGGAGCTGTCCGGCGGACAGCGTGGTGCGCACGGAGAGATTACTGAGCCGGCTGGAGGGGCCGGCCGGGCCGACGGCAAGGGTGGCGGGCACGCTGGAGGCGGTGGCGCCACCGGTGTTGGTGACACTCACGGTGTAGCTGCCGGCATTTGCCGCCTGCACGTTGGCCACGGCCAGCGTGGCTGACGTCGCGCCGGTGAGCACCGTGCCGTCACGACGCCACTGATACGTGTAGGGCCCCGCGCCCGATGCCACGACGGTAAACGTGGCTGTGGCGCCGGCGATTGCAGTCTGACTCACCGGTTGCGTGGTGATCGTGGGTGGCACGCCGCCGCCGATCACGGTGTTACCGGTCGAGACGCCGGCGGGCGACCGGCGAAAGACGACGCCTCCGTTGGTGTTATTAGCCGAGATAAACGTGGTGCCGTAGAGGAGACCGTTGGGGGCGAGGATGGGGCGGGCCATGGGGTTGGCCCCGTCGTCGAGGCCCTGAAACGTGTGGAGCAAGCGGAAATTATTGGTGGCAGGTTCGAAGGCCCAGAGGCGGCCGGCGCGGGGTCCGGCCGCAGGTGCGTTATCTTCGGATACGCCGTAGAGCGTGCCATCCGGGCCGCGGGTGACGCCGGACAAGGGGAGGCCGCCATCCGCGAGGCCGGTGAAAAAGCGCAATACCCGGAAGTCGCTGCCATCGGCCTTTACGGAGACAATGGCACCGCCAAAATTGTTGGGTGCGACAGCGCGAGCGGTGGTGTAGATCGTGCCGTCGGGCGCTTGGGTGAGCGGGCCGCACAATTGACTTATCATGTCCGAAAGGAACTCGATGTAGCGAAGCACCCGAAAGCCTGTGCCGTCCTTGTTAATGGAATACATGCCACCGTTGCGCTGGCCGACGTTGTTGGGGCCGGAGATGGCTACGCCGTAGAGCCGGCCGTCGAGGCCCTCCGTGACTTCGTCGACGGGGTCCACAAGGGTGCCGGGGAGGACGGCGCTCGCGGCGCCCCTGGAAAAGACCCGCAGCACGGAGAAACCGGTTCCATCGCGGTTGATGCCGAAGAGGGTGGGCCACGCGACGGGGTCCGTGCCATGACGCATCTCGACGAATCCGTAGAGCCGGCCATCGCTGCCGAGCGTGAGTCCGACATGACTGCGCAAGACCGAGCCGGCGGGAAACGCGAACACGATGTCGAGCGTCGCACCGTCGCGGGAAAGCCGATACACCACGGTGCCGGCGGCGGAGCCGGAGGCGAGGCCGTAGAGTTGGCGGTCCGGCCCTTCGACGATGCGGCCTTGGCGGTTGGTGGGACCAGGAGTGAGGAACCGGTTGATCGTCTGATAGTCCGATCCGTCCGGCCGGATGCGGAAAACAGCATTACGGGCGGTGCCATAGAGGTAGCCGTCGCTCCCGACGAGCATCTCGTCCCTGGGGTTTACTCCCTCGAGCGCGGTGGCGTTGAGGAAGGTGTGGAGGATGGTGATGTCGGCCCGAAGCACGGGGAGCCAGAACACCAGCACGAGGGCGAAGGCGAGGCCGCGCGGTAAGACTGAAATTCCAGGAAGACAGGAGCGACGGAGGTGGAAAAATCGCATGAGGTGGAAAGAGCGGGAACGAAGCGCGGGGCAAGCTCATCCGGCAAGAAACGGCTGCTCCGGAATCATCAAAGCAACGATCGTGTTACGGCAGTTCGTAGACTTCGACGAGGGCGACGCCGGTGGTGTTGCCGGCGCCGCTGATCGCGGCGGTGTAGCTGCCGGGCGGGAGCGTGGCGGAGACGACGGCGTCTTTGCTACCGGCGGTGAGCGCGAAGGCGCCCACGCGCGCGGCCGCGGCGGCGATCTCCGTGGCGTTGTTGGCGGTGCTCCAGTTGTCGTTGGCGGCGACTTCGACCCCAGCGCCGGTGCGCACGACGAGGACCGGATCGGCGAGCACGCCGCCGACGCCGAAGACGCCGAGGGTGGGGCCGACCGCGCGGATGAGCAGGCGGCGCGGCGTGGTGCCGCTCACGTTGAAGCCGGCGATGAGGATATTGTCACCGGTGCCGACTTCGGTGCGGGCGCTGACGTTGATCAAGCGGCCGGTGCCGCCGGCGGACGCGTAGAGCTCGACGAGTGCGATGCCGGTGCCGCCGGCGTTGCCCTCGAGCCGCGCGGTGCGGGCGCCGCCGATGGATTCAAGCAGCGCGGAGTCGCGGGCGCCGGCGCCGAGGGCGAATGCGCCGACCGCGGAGAACGCGGCGGCGGTGGCGCTGCCCGTCTCCCAATTGTCATTACGCACGACGGCCGTGCCGCCGTTGAGCTCGAGCACGGGATCGACGAGCGCTCCGCTCACGCCGAAAACGCCAAGCGTGGGGCCGATGCCGCGGACGAGGATATTGCGCGAGCCGTCGGCGACGACGAAGCCGGCGATGAGGGTTTTGTCGCCCGTGCCAGCGAAGGTGCGCACGGAGAGATTGCTCAATGTGCTATCGAGGGTGACGGGTTGGTAGCGCTCGTTGGTGCCGCGGAGGATGTAGAAACTCATCTCGTTGGGCTCGACCTGCGGAAACTCCCGCAGCGGCGTGCGGACAAAGGTGATGAACTCGATGTTGCCGGTGCCGTCCAAGTCGATGGGATACGCCTGCTCCATCGGGCCTTCTTGAAACTGGCGGAAGCCTTCGAAGCCCTGGAGCTGCCAGCGCTGAACCCAAGGGCGGGCCGTGCGCGGGAGGTGGGCGAAGGTGCCGTCACCTCGATTGAGGAAGACCGTCGAGCCGGGTTGCGCGTTGGCATTGATGCTCGCGCCGGATTCGGGACCGGTGGAATCAACGATGTCGATGAAGCCGTCGCGGTTCACGTCGACGAAGTGCAGTGAGCCTTCGCCGATGCCGACGCTGTTTGCGACCGTGTAATCCTTGCGCGGATCGACGAGGCGCGCGGTGGTCTCGTCGGTGAAGACGCCATTGCCTTTGTTGACGAAAATCTGAATCGCGCGGCCTTGGTAATACGGCTCCTTGCGGGTAAGGCCGAAGACGATGTCGAGGCGGCCATCGCCCGTGACATCGACGCAAGCGACGTCATTTTGGCGGGAGTTGAAGGGGCCGAACATCGTGTCGGTGAGCGTGACCACCTGCCGGTCGCTGAGGCTGCGGCTGCCGTTCTTGCTGAGGAGAATGTGCGCGAGCGGGCGGGGGCCGCCGTCCTGCGACTGGCAAACCACGAGATCGCCGACGCCATCGTCGTTGAGATCGCCAATGGCCGAGCTCATGACATAGGTCTCGGGCGGGCGGGCTTCCGGCGGGAGCTGCGTGCTCGTCGCCGTGAAATTGCCGCGGCCGTCGTTCAGGAAAACGAACTTGGCGGTCATGAAGTCGATGTCGCCATCACCGTCGACATCGCCGACGGACATATCGTGGCTGAAGTTGATGCCGGGGACGACGGCTCCATTTTCCTGGCCTTGGATGCGGGCGGTGGCGTCGTCGAGTTTGCCGTCGGGGCGGGTGAGCACGAGGAGGACGGGCTCGTATTGATTTGTGAATACGCCGGGGGCGGTGCGTTCGATCAGGCCTTGGGGCGCGACGACAAAGTCAGTGCGGCCGTCGCCGTTGAAGTCGGCGGCCTTGGTGCGATAGACGAGATGCTTCCGCCGCGGGGCGGCGCCGGCCCAGATATCGGGCCGGTGGACAAGGCGGCCGTTGCCGTCGTTGAGCAGGACGGTAAGCGTGAGATCGGTCTGATGGGCGGTGACGTGCGGGAAAATGGCCCAGCTGATGGCCATGTCCTGCCGGCCATCGCCGTTGAAATCGCCGGTCACGGCGTTGTGCATGTCGGCAATGAAGTAGCCGGCGGGATTTTGATCCGCGAAATTAGGGTAGCGGTAACCGTTGTGCTTCTCGTCGTAGAGCAGGGAGAGGGAGCCGAAGTTGTCGACGCGCCAAAATGCGGTGTCGGCCGGGCGCTGGGTGGTGCTCAGCGCCCGCGGGCTAGGACGAAGCACCGCAGTTTGGGCGAGGGCGGTGGCGGTGAGGGCGAGGAAGCTGAGCGCAAGTGGAGCGAGACGCATGAAAGTGAGAAGTGAGAGGACGAGTGTAGTGGATTGAAGATGGAGCGGCCCTGGTCGCCTTCGGCGCCGCCCGAGGCGGGTAAACTTGACCCAAGCCGCTGGTTCGAAGGAACGAATCTCGCTCGCGGGCGAACATTCCGTAGCGGCTTGGGGTCAAGCCGCTCCACCGCGGAACAAGGCGAGTGTCTCAAGGCAGCTCGTAGACTTCGACGAGTGCGACGCCGATTGTATTGTTCTTTCCGGATACGGTGGCGGTATAGGCGCCGGGCGGGAGCTCGATGGCGATCGCGGCGTCGCGGCTGGTGTCGGGGGAGAGGCCGAAGGCGCCGACGGACGCGAAGGCGGATTTCAGGGCGGCGGTGCCGCGCCAGTCGTCGTTCGTGGCGACGATGTTCTCGCTGCCGAGTGGGCGCACGGCGAGGACGGGATCGACGAGGGTGCCGCCGACGCCGAAGACGCCGAGGGTCGGACCGACCGCGCGGATGAGGAGTTTTTTGGAAACGTTGCCATTGACGACGAAGCCCACGATGAGGACATCGCCGCCGGTGCCGACTTGGGTGCGCGCGGAGACGTTCGTGAGGCGCGGAGTGTTGCCGGTGCCGGCGTCGTAGACCTCGACGAGCGCAACGCCGGTGCCGTTGTTGGCACCGGTGACTTTGGCGGTGTAGGAGCCAGGCGTGGGCGAGAAGACGAGCGCGGCGTCGAGAGAGGTATCGGTGGGGAAGCCGAAAGCGCCGACGGAACTGAACGCGGTTTTTAACGCGGCGGTGCCGCCCCAGTTATTATTGGTGGCGACGTTCGCAGCGCCCAGCGGGGCGATCTCTACGAAGGGATCGGCGAGCACGCCGTTGAGGCCGAAGGCGGTGAGGGTCGGGCCAACGGCGCGGACGAGCAGATTTTTCGTGCCGCTGCCGCCGCTGAGAGCGAAGCCGGTGATGAGGGTCTGGTCACCGGTGCCGGCTTGGGTGCGGACAGAAAGGTTGGCGAGGCGGCCGGGGTCGTCGGGGGTGGTTTGAAAGAGCGCGCGGTCGACCGTTTTCACACTGCGGGCTACGGTGACGCTCACGGTGTTGGCGCTGACGATGTCGACGCGACCGTCGCGGTCGAAGTCGCCGACGTGATAGAAACTGTTGTAGCTCGAGGGGGAGGTATACGCCTCGCTGGCGTCGACAAAGCGGCCCGTGCCGCGGTTGAGAAACAACCGATGGAGCTGGCCCGAGTAGTTGGTGGAGGCAACCATCGCGAGAATGTCCGGGCGGCCGTCGGTATCGAAATCAGCGATACGCGTCCAGATCACCCAGCGCTCGTTGGGGGACCACGTGAAGCCGCTGGCTTCGGTGGCGTCGTAGAATGTGCCGTCGCCGCGGTTGAGGAGCAGTTGCAGGCCGGGAATGCCGTAGCCGTCGATCGTGCGGCCGTCGGGGAGCAGCTCGGTGCCACCGGTGGTGCCGAGGAGCAGATCGGGCGAGCCGTCGCCGTTGAAGTCGGCGGTGTCGATCGTGACCGTCGTGGAGCGGTTCCCGAGGATTTTGGGCGGGAGCACGAAACGGTTATCGCGCGTGAAGCGGCCGGTGCCGTCATTCATCAGCACTTCGTTGGGTCCGGTGTCGCCGGGGCCGAGCACGAGATCGAGGCGGCCGTCGGCGTTGATGTCGACGAGGAGGCTGCCGGTGTAATTGCGACCGGTGGTGCGGTTCGCGATGTCGGCGGGCAGGCGATCGGTGGCTTCGGTGAAGGTGCCGGAGCCGTTGTTGAGATAGAAACGGGGACCCGAGTCGCCGCCGTTGACGTTGGCCATGTAGATATCGAGGTCGCCGTCGCCCTCGATATCGCCCGCGGCGACGTTGTGCGTGAAGCTGCCGCGCTGGGGGAGGCGCGTGCTGGATTCGTCGGCGAGGCGACCGTCGGCCGTCTGAATCAGGAGCTTGGTTTGTTCGCCGGGGAAGGGAGGCGTGTCCGTGCCGTGGCCGACGATGAGGAGATCCACGCGGCCATCGCGGTTGAAGTCAGCGACGTGGGCGTGGCGGGGATGGACCATGGTGACGTTGCCGAGGACGGCGTCGGTCGCATCGACGAAGGTGCCGTTGTTGTTGCGGAAAGCGCGGAGGCGCGTGCGGGTTTCCGGCACCGTGGGGGGCGAGACCACTTGGACACCGACAAGATCGAGGTCGCCGTCGGAATCGAAGTCGATCACGTGGCCGTCGCTGAGGGCGCTGAGCGAGCCGTCGGTGATGGCGGTGGTCCGAAACGCGAAGAATGGGCCGGCCGTGAGGACATCGAGTCGGATGGTGGAGATGCTGCCGGTGGGGGCGGTGAGCGCGCGATTTGCGCCGCTCAGATCGCGCGCGGTGGCGCCGCTGGTTTCGTCGAGCGGCCAGGCGGCGACGAGGCCGGCGCGATCGGCGGGGAGTGAGACGCTGGCGCCGGCGGCGATTTGTGCGGCGGTGCGGGCGACATTCCACACGCGGACTTGGCGGGCGTAGCCGGGGAAGGAGGGGAAGTTGGTGTTACCATTATCCCGATACGCCACGCCTACGCCGAGCGCGATCGCGGGTGCGGAAAGCGGAGTGCCGGCAGCGGTGCCGGTGGCAACGACGGTGCCGTTGATAACGAGCCGCATGGCGGTGCCGTCCATCACGGCCGCGACGTGCGTCCAGGTGCGGAGGGGGAGGGCTGTGGGCGCGGTGACGTCGCGGCCACTGCCGGCGGCGCCGGTGGAGGTGGAAAAGCGGACGCGCGTGCCATCGTCGTTGAGCAGGAGCCCGAAACTGAGGAAGGGATCGACGCCGGAGGCGGCGAGGCCCTTGCCCATGAGCCAACTGAAAGGCGTGTTGCCGGTGAGATAAAACCAGCCCTCCAGCGTGAAGGTGGCGCCGGGTGCGAAATCAGCCGTCGCGGGTGCGCGTAGCGGAGCGGAGCCAATGGCGGCGACGTGGTTTTGCGCGGGCGGGGTCAGTTGGGCACGCGCCGGAGAGGCGAATGCGCAAAATAGAGTGACGGTGAGGCTGAGTGCGGTTGTGGCGCGCACGAGTGCAGATCGCATTTCTCAGTCTACACGAGCGCGGCGCAGATGCGACAAGCGCGAATTTGTTGCAAGTGCCGGGGATTCTAAGAACGCGTCGTGCGCGATGCCCGAACGGGCCCGGTCAGGCGTCACACTTTAGCACATACACGACGCCTTTCTCGGAGCCGATCGCGAGCTGCCGGTCGTCGGGCGACCAAGCGAGTTTGGTGGCTGCGGTCGGCATCTTTACCGTGGCGCGCAACGGTTTGCCGCGCTCAGGACTCCAGAGTTGCACGGTGCCATCCTGGCTCGCGGTGGCGAGCAAGCCGTGCGCGTTTTGAAACGCCACCGCACACACGGGCGCTTCGTGGGGCAACATCGCGGGCTCGCGGCCTTCGGGGCCGTCGCCGCTGCAGTCCCAAATGCACGCGTCGCGGCCGCCGCTGGTAGCGAGCCAGCGCGAGGTCTGATCGTAGGATAGATGCTTCACCTTCGTCTCGTAGCCGCTCATGTGCAGCTCGATGTCGCGCTCGGGAATCCACAAGTGGACGGAGGGGTCTTGGTTTCCGGACACGAGCCATTTGCTGTCGGGCGACCAGACGAGGGCCTGAATGCCGTTGCCGTAAGTGAACTCTTTCTGGGCGATGAAATCGTCCGCGTCCCAGAGTATCACACCGCCAAAATACGCGCACGCCACGCTGCCGCCGGCGGGGCAGGCGGACAGGGCGGTGATGGTTTTAGGCGCGGGCTTGAATGTGTGGGCGATCGAGGCGTCGGGGCGGAGGGCCGTGAGGGTGCGGCCGGCGGACGCGAAGAGCGTCGGCGAAGTGAGAGTCGCGGGCTGAGTGTTTTGAGCCAGGCGATTCACCCACACCAGATGCTCGACCCACGCGGTGCCGAGTTTTGCGGTGGCGGTATGCTGGCCGGCAGCGGCGTCCCAGAATTTCACGGCGCCGTCCTGGCCGCCGGTGGCGAGGATGGCGAGCTGAGGGCTGAGAGCTGAGGGCTGAGAGCTGAGTGGCATCCAAGCCAGCGCGTTCGTGCCGTTCTCATGGCCGGGGAGTTCGTGCTGTTTCGCGCCGTCGGCTGAGGCGAAGAGTGAAACGGGGCCGGCGGTGCTGGCGGCGGCGAGCCGCGTGCCGTCGGGCGACCACGCGAGATCGATCGCGTAATCGTCGAGGTGGCCGGCCCAGTGCTTCGTCAGTTGCATTCGGAAAGGGGTAGCGGCGCTCGCCCCGACCGCCACACGAAACATGCGGCGCGCCGGGGAAGGTCGCGTCCTGAAAACGGCAGGGCGTGGGAAGCTGACTTCGCGACCGGTCGCTGCGTGCGTTTCCTTGTCGCGATCGAGACAGGGAAACGCACGACGCGGGTGCGGCTTGAACGGCGCGGGCGGGCGGGTTTGGGTGGTGGCATGTTGTCGCGCCGTTTCATGGGGTGGTTGCTCTGCGGGGTGGGCCTGCTGGTCGCGCGCGGCCTCGCGCAGTCGAGTTATCCGGCAGGCGAACCGCTGATCGGCGCGACGCCGCTGACCGCGTGGCGGCTCACCAGCAACAACGGCACGGCGACGCAGGTCGACGTGGCGGGCCCGGGCTTCACGCGCGCGTGGCGGCTGGAGACGCGCGTCGATTCCTCGCCGGCGTGGGCGATCGAGTTCAAGGCGCCGGTCGCGCGGGCGGTCGCGCGGGGTGACGTGGCGTTGCTGCGCTTCGTGGCGCGGGCGGTGGCGACGAGCGATGAATCGGGCGCGGCGTTTGCGCGGCTCGTGGTGCAGAAGGCGTCGCCGGAGTATGACAAGAGCCTCGACGGCACGCATTCGATTTCCAGCGCGTGGACGGAGTTTTTCGTGCCGTTCGCGTTCGCGGGAGATTTTGCGGCGGGCGCGGCGGAGGTGGCGTTCGGTCTCGGGTTCAAGCGGCAGACGATCGAAATCGGCGGGTTCGATTTTGTTTACTACGGGAAATCGGTGCCGCTGGCGTCGCTGCCGCGGACGCGACCGTCGTATGTCGGCCGCGAGCCCAATGCGGCCTGGCGCGTCGCGGCGCTCGCGCGGATCGAGCAGTTGCGGAAGGGCGACCTCGCCATCGCGGTGGTGGACGCCGCGGGCCGGCCGGTGAGCGGGGCGACCGTGCGGGTGGAGCAGCGGAAGTCGGCGTTTCATTTCGGCTCGGCGCTGCAGATGGCGCGGCTCGTCAACGACAGTGCCGACAATCGCGTTTACCGGCAGAAGACGCTCGAGCTCTTTAACGCCGCGAGCACGGAGAACGATCTAAAGTGGCCGCCCTGGAGCGGCGAGTGGGGCGCGGGCTACGCGAAAACGCAGACGACGGCCGGGCTCACGTGGTTGAGAAACCACGGACTGCACGTCCGCGGCCACGTGCTGGTGTGGCCGGGGTGGAACAATCTGCCGCTCGCGATTCGCGCGCTGCGCGGCACGCCGCAGCAGGCGGAGATTCCGGCGCGGGCGCTGGCGCATATCGCCGAGGTGGTCGGGGCGACGCGGGAACTCGTCGAGGAGTGGGACGTGCTCAACGAGCCGTATGCGAATCATGATCTGATGGATCTATTCGGTGCGGCGATTCAGGTCGACTGGTTCAAGGCCGCGCGCGCGGCGCATGCGAGCGCGCCGCTTTATCTGAACGACTACAGCAATCACGATGCGTCGCTCGACGCGGGACACGTGGCGCATTTTGAGACGACGGCGCGTTACCTGAAAACGCAGGGCGCGCCGATCGGCGGGCTGGGATTGCAGGCGCACATCAGCGCGAATCCATCGCCGCCGGCCAACGTGATCGCGGTGCTGGATCGTTATGCCGCGCTCGGGCTGCCGGTGCGGATTACGGAGTTCGACATCAACACGGACGACGAGGAACTACAGGCCGACTACACGCGGGATTTTCTGATCGCGATGTATAGTCATGCGAGCGTGGTGGGCGTGCAGCACTGGGGTTTCTGGGAGGGCGCGCATTGGATTCCGCGCGCCGCGATGTATCGGACGAACTGGGCGGAAAAGCCGAATGCGCGCGCTTACAAGGCGCTGGTGCTCGACCAGTGGCGCACGCGTGCAAACGGCACGACGGACCCGCAGGGCGTGTGGCGCGGCCGCGGTTTCCACGGCGATTACGTCGTGACGGTCGAGCACGGCGGCCGGAGCTACGAGCAGGCGTTCACGCTGCGTGCGGGCAGCGCCGCACCGACCGTGCGCGTGCCGCTGGCGTCGGCGCGGCTGGTGAATCTTTCGACGCGGGCGATGGCGGGCACGGGCGACGCGACGTTGATCCCTGGATTTTTTGTCGATGGGCCGGGAGCGAAACGCGTGTTGATCCGCGGCATCGGCCCGGGGCTGGCGGCCTTTGGTGTGAGCGGCGTGCTGGCGCGGCCTGAGCTGACGTTGCGCCGGGCCGACGGCACTGCAGTCGTGACGAATCGCGGTTGGGATAATGGCAACGCGAGCGAAGCGGCGGAGATGGCCGCGGTGGCGGCGAACGTGGGGGCGTTTGCCCTGGTCGCCCGGGGCGGAGACTGCGCGGTCGTGGCGACGCTCGAACCAGGTGCCTACACGGCTCCGATCACCGGGAGCGATGGCGGCACGGGGGTCGCGTTGGTGGAAGCGTATGAGCTGGATGCGGGTGCAGGCGGGAGGCTGAGGAATCTGTCGACGCGGGCGCGCGTGGGCACCGGCGATGGCGTGGTAATCCCCGGCGTGGTGATCGCTGGAGAGAATGCGCGCACGCTGCTCGTGCGCGCTGTCGGGCCCGGGCTCGCGGCCTTCGGCGTGGGCGGCGCGCTGGCGCGGCCCTCCCTCGTGGTGCGTTCCGCGGGCAATGTGGTTGCGGCGAACAGCGGGTGGGAGGCGTCCGCCGATGTCGCCGCGCTCGTCGCTGCGGCGCAGCGGACGGGAGCGTTTGCGTTGCAGAGCGGCCGCGCCGATGCGGCGCTGATCGCCACGTTGCCGGCGGGAGCCTGGACAATCCAAGCAGCAGGAGCTGACGGCGGCACCGGCGTGGTCCTGATCGAAGTCTACGACCTCGGCTCCTGACGCGGAGCGCGCCCTCGACGGGCGCCACGCGGCCTTCCGCCCACGAACGAGCGCGCCCGAATCTGCACATGCCCCCCCTTTTTTGCCTTTGGCGCAAGCTCACCGGCCGAAACCAAAGTGTCACCTATTAGGTGACACTTTGCCGGGGTGGACTTGGCGGGTGCCTCTGAGAATTCTGGCTCGCCGCGGAGACTGTCACCTATTAGGTGACAGTTAGGATGAGTCAACCGACGCCAGTTCACCCGAGTTTGGGGCGGTGGATGGAGTTGGGAATTTTTCTGGCGGAAGAGGTGGCGAAGCAGGCGGTGCGGCAGGCCGGCCAGGTGAAGCGCGCGCTGCGGCCGGGCCGGCGGGGGGCCTATGCTACGCGGCGACCGGGCGGAGATTCACCGATGTGGAATGTGTGTGCGGCACTGCTGCGCGCGGAGTTGGCGCCGTATGGAGCCAAGGTGCGGCTGGCGCGTTATCTCGGAGTTCCGCGGCAAAGGTTGGACGATTTTTTGATCGGTCGTCGCCGGCTGCCGGATGCCGAGCTCACGTTGCTCATGTTGCACTGGCTGGCGGAGAAACGCGCGGGGCGCGACGTGTCTTTGTAGCGGAATTGCTCCGCGGTATTAGCCGGACAAGGAATGCGGTGCCGTCGGAAGCGACCGAGGGCAAACGAGGCGGGCGATGCGGAACGGAAACGGGCGGCTGCACAATAAATGCGGACCCCATGTCGCGAACGCCGGCCGCAAAAAATCTTTGCGAAACCGCTCGCCGCGCGGCGCGTCTCGCGCTCACGATTCATCAGCTTTACCCCTTATGTCACATCATCTCACTCGTCGCGATTTCATCGCATTCACCGCCACCGTGACCGCCATGCTCGGCTTCGCGGGCTGCGCCACTCTCTCCCAAAGACCCCGTAAGCCCAGGCCGATCGCGGCGGGTGCGAAGGTGCGCTTTGCCCAGATCGGCTGTGGCGGCAAAGGCTTCAGCGATGCGATGGCGCAGAAGGACGAAGAGGTCGTCGCGATCTGCGATATCGATTGGGAGCGCCCGAACGTGAAGAAGCTCTTCGAGACCTTCCCGAATGCGAAACGCTACAAGGATTTTCGGAAGATGCTCATCGAGATGGATGACCAGATCGATGCGGTCGGCGTCGCGACGCCAGACCACATGCATTTCCTGCCCGCCTACATGGCGATCATGCTCGGCAAGCACGTCTACATCCAGAAGCCGCTGACGCAGACCGTCGGTGAAGCGCGCGAGCTGCTGCGCCTCGCCCGCCTCAACGGCGTGTGCACGCAGATGGGTAATCAAGGCCACTCGATGGAAGGCATCCGCCTCGTCAAAGAATGGATCGACGCGGGCGTCCTCGGTGACGTGCGCGAAGTGAATATCTGGACGAATCGGCCCGCGGCCAATGTCATGGTGCAAGGCGTGCCGACGATGCGCGTGGTGTGGCCCCAAGGCATTCCGGAATTCCCGAAAGCGGATACTCCGCCCGAAGGTTTCTCGCAGGATCTTTTCCTCGGCCGCGCGCCCGACCGCCCCTTCAGCAACGCGGTGCATCCGTTCAAGTGGCGTGGTTATCGCGACTACGGTTGCGGCGCGCTCGGCGACATGGCGTGTCACTTGATGGACGCCGCTTACTGGGGCCTTCAGTTGGGGGCGCCGACCAGCGTCGAGCTCACGAAGATCGACGGTCTCACGAATGTGGCGTTCCCGAAGTCGGCGATCGTGACCTATCAGTTTCCGGCGCGCGGCAAGATGCCTCCGGTGAAACTGGTCTGGCACGAGGGTGGCGAGAAGCCGGCCAAGCCCGCGCAACTCGAAGAGACCCGCCAGCTCTCGCACGGCGGTCAGCTCATCGTGGGCAGCAAGGGCACGGTTTACGACGGCAACGACTACTGCAACAGCCCGCGCTTTATCCCGGAGTCCTTCCACAAGGAGCTCGCGGAAGGTGGCAAGCTGCCCCCGAAAACGCTCTCGCGCCCGGACCCGATCGGCAATCCGCACATCGAGTGGATCAAGGCGATCCGCGCTGGCAACCCGCTCGCGGCCGGTTCGAACTTCGAATACTCCGTGCCGTTCACCGAGATGGTTTGTCTCGGCACGATGTCGATCCTCGTGGGCAAGAAGTTCACGTGGGACGCGAAGGCGATGAAGACGAGCCTGCCGGAAGCGGATGCGCTGCTCTACCCGTCGTATCGTCCGGGTTGGGGCATTGGCGACATGCTCGGCAAAGGCGTGATTGCCTGAACGCGGGTGACGTCGGAGGACGTCAGCTAAAAAATTGAGGGCCTGCCGAGCGCAGGCCCTTTTTTATTGGGGTCGCACGGAGGGAGCTGAGAGGCGCTTCAAATCCTGGCGAACCGCGCGAGCAACTCGTCGTGCGCGTTGGGATAATTCTCTGCGATCCACGCCACCGCCTCATCCCGCTTGAGACGCTGACGAATGCTCTTTGCGCGGCTGCTGGCGCAGTGGAAGCAGTGCAGGGAAATTTTCGAGTAGATCGAGGGTCCGTAAAGCGCGTGCCAGCTCGCGGGGTCGTCTGCCTGGGGCGCGGCGAGCAGCAGATAAGGATTCTCGAGCAACTGCGCCGCGGTTTCGGCGACGATCGATTTCTCGATGTAGAGGATATCGTTTCGCTGTTGGACGCTCTCGTCCAAGGCGGATTCGTCTTCGGCGTATTCGATGTGCCAATCGCCGTTGCGGCCCTCGCCGACGATGGGCGCGCGCAACTGCGGCACCTGGCCGTAGTGAGAGAACGTGAGACTCAAGTCGACGGGAGCGCCGCCGTTGATGACGCACCAGGCATGATCCTGATCGGAGCCCATGGAGGTGAGGGGCGGCACAAACTGTGAGATCACGGCGAAGTCGCCGCGCGCGATCCCCGCCTCGGCGCCGAAAAGTCGCGCCACAAAAAAGGTGTGCAACGCGTGCTCGCGGCCCCGCCAGCCAAAGTCCACCGCGCCCGCCTTCTCGCCCGGCGGCACGGTATACAGGTGATTCAATTCAGGAGCGACGCGCTCGCGGAGGGTTTTGAGGACGCTCATCGGGTTTGCGTCTCCGGTTGTGACCGCGGCGCGCGACTCGTCAATTCACGCGGTGGCGATGGCCGCGCGCCACGCATCGCCGAGTCCGAGGTCCGCCACGGCCTTCTCGACCAGCGCGCGATCAATATCATCGCCTGAAACCGCCAGCATGCCGCGGATGTCGCGGAGATGTTTGTCGCTGCCGCCTTCGCGGTAGAATTCAAGTTTCGCGAGAATCACATATTCGGGCGGAGAAAAAAAGGCGGGCTGTCCTTCGACGGACTCGCGACGGACGTGTTCCCACGCCCATTGCCAATACGGATGGTTTCGCGACGGATAAAAATCCGCTTTCAGGCCAGTGGCATGATGGATCACGTTGAAATGCCCTCCCTTGGCCCGGCGGATCTCGTCGCCGATTAATTCTGCCGGAGGAGTATAATAATCGGCGTCGGGGAAAACTGCGATGACTGAGGCGATTTCTGATTCGTCCAAATGAACCACAAGATCGACGTCCATCGTGAACCGCGGTTCACCATAGTGCATCGACGCAATTGAGCCGGTGATCATGTAGCGCACACCGGCGCGGTGCAGGGGTTGCACGAAAATCGAGAAGAGGTCAGGTTCGTCCACGAGAGTAGATTTTCGCCAGCTCGGCCCGCAGGCTCTCCTCGGTCCAGTCGGGATGCTTAGCGCGCAAGACCGCGAGTTTCCAGCGCCGGGCCTGGCGCCGAAGGCGGATGCCGAGCTGCGTGCGACCAGTTGCGCCCATAGCTTGCCACGCGGCGATCTGCCGGGGATGGGGGCAATTAAGTTCGCGGTCCAGCGGCATGAGGATACTCCCCTTTTACGCGAGGCACGCCTTGAATTTTTCCGTCAGCTCGGCGCGGTCGAGATTTTTGCCGATGAACACGAGGGTGTTCGTGCGCGGCTCGCCGGACTTCCATTCGCGGTCGAACTTTGCGTCGAAGAGCATGTGCACGCCTTGGAAGACGAGGCGCTTCGCCGAGCCCTTCACGGCGAGCACGCCCTTCATGCGGTAAATGTCGCCGCCTTTCACGCGCAGTAACTCGCTGATCCAATCATTGAGGCGTTTGCCGTCGAGGTCGCCGGGGGTGCTGATGCCGACGGAGGTGACTGCCTCGTTGTGCTCGTGCGCGGCGTGAAAATCCTGCTGCCAGACCGGCTTCGAAACGGCGCCGGCCACCGTGATGTGCAGCGGGTCGTGACCGCAGGATTCGAAGACGAGGTAGTGGCCGGCGGCGTCCACCTGAAGTGGATACTTGCCGTTGCCGTCCTTGAGCAGGAGGCGATTGAGCGATGCGCCGGGAAGGACGGTGTCGCCGACTTTCAGGCGAGTTTCCCAGTCGGCGAAGATATGCACGGCGGCGTTGATCGCTGCACTGTAGTCAGGAGCCGCGGCGCTCCCGACGTGGTCGGAACGCGGCGAGGGCGCCGCATCTCCAGGGGCGGGCACCGGGATGATCGCGACATCGAGCTCGTTGGGATTGCCGTGGTGATGATGGTGGTGCTCGCCTTCCCCGTGCGCGTGGTCGTGGCCCTCGTGGCTGTGATCATGACCGTGTTCGTCGTCGCCGTGGCCGATTTCGAGGAGGTGCCGGCCGGCGGGGAGATGATAGGCCCCGGCCCATTCGAAGGGGTATTCCGGCTCGAGGAATTTTGGGTCGAGTTCGGTGGCGCGACCGAGATTGAAACCGCCGACGTCGAGCACGTGATCGAGTGAAATATCGCAGTTCTTCGTGCGATGGATTTTTGCGACGGCGTTGATCCGCTTGATCCGGGCCTCGAGTGCGTCGAGCTCGGCGGGCGTTACGAGGTCGGTCTTATTGAGGAGAATCACGTCGGCGAATCCGAGCTGCTTCACAGACTCGTCGTCGCCATCGAGGTGTTGGGAGACGTGCTTGGCGTCGACGACGGTCACGATGGCGTCGAGCTTGAACGCGGCTTTCACTTCATCGTCGGTGAAAAACGTCTGCGCGACGGGCGCGGGGTTCGCGAGGCCGGTGGTCTCGATTAAGATGCCGTCGAGTTTGTCCTTCCGCTTCAGCAGGCGGCCGAGGATGCGGATGAGATCACCGCGCACGCTGCAGCAGATGCAGCCGTTGTTCATCTCGAACAGCTCTTCTTCGCTCTGGATCACGAGTTGGTGATCGACGCCCACCTCGCCGAATTCGTTTTCGATGACCGCGAGTTTCTTGCCGTGGTGCTCCGTGAGGATGCGGTTGAGGAGCGTGGTCTTGCCGGCGCCGAGGAAGCCGGTGAGGACGGTGACGGGAATCATCTCGATTATGGATTTCGGATTGCGAACTTTGGATTTCGGAGTGCGACAAGCGTGCGGTTGGGGCGCCGCGATTGCAAACGTGAGAAAAGCACTGACGGGTTTCGCCGATGGGCGAAACTGATTGGAATGTGGAAAGCGGGAAATCGGGAAACGATCGAGCAGACGGGGACTGCGCCCGATTAGGCCCCGACCTGATTAGCAGGAAGCCAGGAAGCCAGAGAACCAGGAAGGAGACCGGAGTTTGGTTTCCTGGCTTCCTGCCCAACTTCAGTTTTTGTGAGACCCGACTTTATTTGAGCTGAAACGCGGTCGGGCCGAATTTGGTGCCACGAATATCGGTGGCGGCGATCTCGCCGTTGAGTTCACCGCCCGACTTCAGCCAGTCGGCTTGCGCTTCGAACTGCGAGGTGTTGCCGACCGTCTCACCGGTCACGGAGTTGGCGACCGCGGTGAGCGCGAGCGTGCGCTTCTGGCCGCCGGACAACGCGGTAATCTCGATCGCGGGCGCCGCGATACGGATGAAATTCTCGGCGTGTCCATCGAGCAGATACGCGGTGAGCTTGCCGGTCGCGGTATCGCGCACGAGTTCGACGTTGTAGGCATGCTGGCCGAGTTCGACGAGTTTGCCGCCGTGCGGTGCCTTGTGGACGTGGCCGCCGCCCCCGCCAGCGGGCGCATCGTGTTTCGCGCAGCTGGTGCAGGCGAGCGAGACGAGCAGGGCGATGACCGGGAGCAGGAGTTTTTTCATGGCGACGATTTTTGTTTAAGCCGCGTCTCGCAGTCGCCGCGAACTCTTTTTGCTGGGACGCGAACGAGACGGTGACCTCTTGAAATTCGTTGCGGTGGACAAGGCTGGCGTCCGCTCGGGCGCGCTCACGCCGGATCTGGCGCTAGGCTGGCAGCCGATCGGGGCGGTGGGGGCAGACGAGGGCGGCCATCGCGGCGGCCTCGGTGTCACGGGTGGCCTGCAGGCCGGCGACGGTCGGATTTTCGGCCGCACGGCGCAATGGCGCAGCGGCTGCTGCTCACACCGGTCTCTTGAAAACCGCGACGCTCCTGCCAACCGAAGGCAAATGCACTGCCGCGTTTTAACAGGATCGACGGCGCTCTCGCGATGGCCACGCTGCATCACGTCCGGCGTGCCCCTCGCCGGCCCGGTCAGTTTCCCAGCAGGCTCCAGTTCCGCTTCTTTGTTTTCGTCCCATGACACCTTCACGATTTGTTGCTCGCGTCGCCTTGGTCTTCGGCGGTCTCGCGTCCCTCTGGACGGCGCAGGCCGCGTCGTCCCCCTCCACCGCACCGATCGAAGGCCTGCGTGATGCCACGCCGCGCGTGCATGCGCTCGTCGGTGCGCGCGTGGTGGTCTCGCCGACGCAGACGATCGAGAACGGCACGGTTGTGCTGCGCGATGGGCTGATCGAAGCCGTGGGCGCCGGGCTCACGCCGCCCGCGGACTCCCGGGTATGGGACGTGAAAGGCCGCACGATTTACACGGGCTTTATTGAGAGCGACTCGGCCCTCTTTTTGCCGGCCGCGTGGAAATCCGGGAGTGCGCGACGGGTGATGGGCGAGGAAGGCGCGCCGACGCCGACGCCCGCGGGACCCACGCTCGCGCCTCCGCCGGAACCGGCGGCAGGCACGCGGTCCTGGAATTCGCGCGTGACCCCGGAGCGGCTGGCGCATCGGGCACTCACGGCGGATGACGCGGGGGCCACCGCGCTGCGTAAATTGGGCTTTGCGGTGACGCACGTTGTGCCGGGCCGCGGAGTCTTTCGCGGACGAAGTGCGGTGGTGAGTCTCGGACGCGGCGGGTTTAATACCACCGTGGTGCGCGAGGTCGTGGCGCAACCGTTGGCGTTCGAGCATACGGTCGGCGGAGCAGGCGGACAGAGCGCGGGTTATCCGGTGTCGCTCATGGGTGCGACGGCGTTGTTGCGGCAGACCTTGCTCGATGCGCGCTGGTATGCGGAGGTGCAGGGACATTATCGGGACCCGCGGGGCGCGGTGATGGCCCGGCCGGAGACGAACGAAGCACTTGCGGCGCTCGAGCCCGTCGTGCGCGGCGAGCAGCCGGTGTGGTTCGCACTCGATGACGAACTCGATCTCAGTCGCGCGGCGCGGCTGGCGGATGAATTCAAGCTGAAGCTCGTGCTGCGGGGCAGCGGTTACGATTATCGCGTGATGCGCGCCTTGCCGGCGGGTGTGCCCGTGATCGTGCCGCTCAACTTTCCCGAGGCGCCCGATATTGAGAATGCCGACCAGGCGGCGGACATCTCGTTGGACAAACTGCAGCATTGGGAACTCGCACCGACCAATCCCGCGCGCCTCGTCGCGGCCAAGGCGCCGATTGCGCTGACCACGGCTGGCCTGCGCCGCCCCGAAACGGAATTCTGGTCGCGGGTGCGCACCGCAGTGCAACGCGGTCTCGCGAGTGACGCTGCGCTCGCCGCTCTGACGGTGACGCCGGCGGAAATCCTCGGCGTCAGCCGCACGCACGGCACGATCGCGGTGGGCAAGGCCGCGAGCCTCGTGGTTGCCAGCGGCGATCTCTTCAAGACGGACGATGCGGAAATCCAATTGATGTGGGTCGATGGCGAGCCGTTCGAGTCGGACAGCTGGCGGCGGTTTGATGCGCGCGGCACGTGGACGATCGCGTGGGACGGCGCGCCGGCAAAGGCGCCGGCGGAAATAAAAATTACCGGCCGCACGCCAGGCCGACTGCGCGCCACCGCGGCCGGCACGGATGCGACGAGCCTGCGCGCGGAGGGTGAGAGCTACACGCTGCTCGCGCCGGCGAAATGGTTCGGGCTCGACCGCGGCACGACGCGGCTGGCGGGGCGCGTCGACAACGGCGGGCTCAGTGGCACGGGTGAGTTGCCCGATGGCACGGCGCTGCGCTGGCGCGCCACGCGCCGGGCCGGGGCGGACGAACCGGCGAAGCCGGCCGAGAAGAAACCAGAGGTCACTTTGACCAAAGGTGAC
>JANPIT010000246.1:0-1801 GCA_031425115.1 Opitutaceae bacterium
ATGGATTTTCAGATGGTGCGCGGCGAATGGAACGCGACGACGTATCAGGATCCCTTTTACTTCCTCGGGGCCTGGCAGACGGGTGGCCTCTACAACGAGGCGAAGTGGTCGAATGCGGAATTCGACCGGTCGATCGAGGCCACGTGGACGGCGGATCTCGCGGCGCGGAATGCGGCGTTTCGGCAGGCGGAGGAAGTGTTGCTCACGGAGCTGCCGGCGCTGCCGCTGTTTTTCAGCACACGGGTGATTCTGGTGCACCCGAGCGTGAAGGGGTGGGTGCCGCGGCCGTTTGCGGATCGGCGGTTGCGGTATGTGTGGTTGGAGAACTGAGTGGAAATAAGGCTGAGAGCGGAGAGCTGAGAGTTGAGAGCAAAACCGATGATGCTTCCTGCCCGTTGACGGGCGGGGCGCGGGCGGCATGGTCGCGGGCGTGGGGCGTAAATCACCAGCGACCTTGGATGAGATGCTGCTGTCGCTGCATGCGGCGACGGAGGTGGATGAGTTGGGGGCGGCCGTGCTGCCGTTGCTGCGCATGGCGCTCGCGCCGTGCGTGCGCGTGACGCTTTTTCTAGGGCACTTCGAGATGCGCGAGGCACGGCTCGTGTTCACCGATCCGCCCATCGAGCGGGCGGCGGAGTGGTATAAGGAGCGGGGGCGGATCAATCCGTTTTCCGCGTATATCGCAGCGCACCGGCGCGTGCCGCATTATCGTTTTAGCGACGTGGTTGGGGCGAAGGCGAAGTTTGCGCGGACGGAGTTTTATCGGCGGTTCGCGCAGCCGGAGGGTTGGGACAAGGGGATGTCGGCGCTCTTCTGGCGCGGCACCGAGGTGAAGGCGATGTTCAGCTTGTATCGCGCGCCGGAGCAGCCGGAATTCGACGACGCCGAGCTGGCGCGGATCGGCGCGCTGCGGCCGCATATCGAGACGGCGATCGACCGCGTGCAAAAACTGCAGCACGAGCGGCTGCGGCGAAAGGTGCTCGAGGAATTCAACCGGCACATCCCGATCGGGCTGCTGCTGCTCGATTGGGATCTCCACGCGGTGTTTGCGAACCATCAGGCGGTGCAGGAGTGCGCGGTGTGGAATCACGGACCGGGCGTCGCGCGCGGGCTGGTCTCGCGCGAGCGCATGGAAATCCCGGAGGCGGTGCGGGCTATCTGCGAGAAACTGCGCGTGGAAATTCTGCGGGCGAACGCAAAGGAGCGGCCGAAATTTCCGCAACGGCTGGAGCGCCTCGTGCACCCGCTCGCGCCGGAGCGGATCGCGAGCGTGTCGGCAGTGAACGCGGCGCCGGGGCTGCTGACGCGGCCGGGTTTTCTCGTCGTGCTGGAGGATCGCACGATGGAGCGACGGACCGAGGCAAACGTGACGCCGGAGCGACAACGGTTGTTGTGGGCGCTGACGCCGAGCGAACGGGAGATCGCGTTGTTGATCTGCGAGGGCTGCTCGAATCAGGAGATCGCGCGGCGGCTTAAGAAGAGCCTGCTTACGATCAAGAAGCAGGCGACGTCGGTGTATGCGAAGCTGAGTGTGCCGAGTCGCGCGCGGTTGATGGCGTTGTTGCGGTGAGGGGCGTCGCGGGGCTGCTCCGGACGTCAGAGGCGGGCGCTTGTGCTCTGTTGCCAGGCGTGACGGTAAGCTGAGGCATCACACCGCGATCTCCCCGCTCAGTTTATCATGGCCGGCTGGGCGTCGATTTCCGATTTGCCCAGCCAGTAGCACGCGAGCGGGCCAGGGATTTTCACGACTTGGAGCGACACGCCGTTTGGCAGCGTGCGCTCCATCACGCCGAAATCGTCC
>JANPIT010000247.1:0-6532 GCA_031425115.1 Opitutaceae bacterium
TGGCCTGACGGTGCTCACGGGCCACAGCGGTAGCGACGATCGCACGGGCGTGTTCGAAATCGAGCCCACGCTCTCGCTCGAGACCCCGATGTCGTCCACGACCGCAGAATCTGAACAGGACGACGAGAAACTTGGACTGCCGGAAGGGCTGCCGTGCATTCGATTCAATCCGGACGGCTTCTTCGATGAAGTCAGTATCACCAAAATTGTGATACGCCAGGGCACTGAGGGTGCGCTCGAACTCGTTCCTACGGCCAACCGACTCGGTTATGAGATTCGCCCCGCGACGACAACCAACTGAGCCGCGGGTGGACGGTTCGAGGTGGGGCGGTTTGAACCCAAGCCGCTGCAGAATACTCGCGCACGCTGGGGTGGACGAGCGATTCCGAGCCAGCGGCTTGGGGTCAAGCCGCTCCACCTTTCGATCCGCTTTCACGCTGGTCGAGGTGCTCGCCGCGCTGCTGATGATGGCGATCATCATCCCGGTCGCCATGGAAGGCATGAGTGTCGCGAGTCGCGCCGGCGTGCTTGGACAGCGCAAGGCCGCCGCGATGCGAGTGGCTGAGCGCATTCTCAACGAATCGATCGTGCAGGGCGATACGCAGCAGTCGTCGAGCAGCGGCACGCTCGCCGACGGCGACACTAATTATCCGTGGTCGATGCGCACGGAAACCTGGCCGGAAGACTCGATGTTGCAGCTGACGGTGACGGTCACGTTTACGGTGCAGGGCAACCCCTACGAGGTGAGCGCGACTACCCTCGTCGCGCCGGTCGGAGCAATTCCGGAAGAGGCGCCACCGGCGCCCGCCTCGTGATGACGACGTGTTTCCAGTCCCGCCGCCGGCCCGCGCAACGCGGTTTCACGTTGCTCGAATTGCTGCTCGCCACGGCGGTCGGCGCGGTGGTTTTGCTGGCCATTAACACCACGTTTTTCGGGGCGTTGCGCCTGCACAACACGACGCACGAAAGGATCGACAGCGAACTGGTGCTTGAGCGCACGCTGTCCATCGTGCGGCGCGATCTCGCCGGTCTCATGCTGCCGGGCGGCACGCTCTCCGGGCAGTTGCAGTCGTCGAGTTTTTCCGAGCCGACGTCTGGCACCGCGGGCGATCGCGTCACGCCCGACCTCTACACCAATTCAGGCAAAATCGACGGGTGGAACCCGTTTTCCGAAGTGCAGAGGGTGTCTTATTACCTGACGGCGGGTGACAGCATTACGGGTGGAAAAAATCTCGTGCGCGTGGTGATGCGCAATCTGCTGCCGGTGCAGGAAAACACGCCTGATGAGCAGGTGCTGCTCCACGGGGTGGAATCGGCGACGATGCAATTCTACGACCGCACGGGGTGGACCGATACTTGGGACTCGGAGGCCACCTCCACGCTGCCCAGCGCCTTGAAGTTCAGCCTCGTCATGATGCGGCGCGATCCCAACCAGCCGGCGTCCGCGCCGATCGAACTGGTGGTGCCGGTGATGGTGACGACGACCACGAGCCAGACCGAAGCCGAGGAAGAGGCGGCGCCACAGCCATGATTTCGCGGATCTCACGTTTTTCCCGAGGTGGAGCAGGGCGATCCGAGCGCGGCTCGGTGCTAATCATCGTGATCTGGATCTGCCTCGGATTGGTGGCGCTCACGGTTTATTTCGCCGGTGC
The DNA here is from genome assembly GCA_031425115.1 of Opitutaceae bacterium. Lineage (GTDB taxonomy): Bacteria > Verrucomicrobiota > Verrucomicrobiia > Opitutales > Opitutaceae > ER46. Next base: position 1,653 of record JANPIT010000247.1, read on the forward strand.
GATGACCTCTGAACTTCGCGCAGCGGATAACCGCGTATCCGAAGTGGCCGCACGCCAGGCGGTCGCGGCGGGCTCGCGCTATGCCGCTTACATCTTGAGTCAGTTCGCCACCAACGGCGCCGTGCCGCGGCGCGAGGATTATCGCGCGGAGGAGCTGCCGGTGGGCGACGCGACCTTTTGGTTTATCGGGCGCGATCTCGACCAACGCCCAACCAACGAGCCGATCTTCGGCCTCGTGGACGAGGCCTCGAAAATCAATATCAACACGGCGCCGCGCGCCATGTTGGAGGCCCTGCCCGGAATGACGCCGGAGCTGGCAGACGCGATCGTCCGCTGGAGGGCGCGGAACCAGACCGATTCGGGGGACAGCACCTACGGCCGACTCGAGCCACCGAGAACGATCAAGGCCGGACCGTTCGAGTCGGTGGATGAGGTGCGGCTCGTTTACGGCGCGACGTTGGATATTCTCTTCGGCGAGGATTCGAATCGGAACGGGGCGATGGACGACAACGAGAACGACGGCGAGCAGTCCGCGCCGCGCGATAATCAGGACGGCCTGATCCAGCCTGGTATCCTCGAATACATCACGGTGCACAGCCGCCAGCCCAACACGCGGGCCAACGGCGGGCGGCGGATCAACATCACGAGCGCGCAGAATCGCCAGCCGTTGAACAACATCCTTGCGCAGCGTTTCGGAGGGCAACGGGCCGCGCAGATCACGGCCGCCGTGGGCTTGGGTGAATTGCGCAGCGTCGCCGAGTTCATGGTGGCGGGCCGCTTCACTCCCGAGGAATGGGCGCAGATTCGCACCGAGGTCACCCACAGTAACGGCAGCACGGTGCAGGGCCTGATCAACGTGAATACGGCGAGTGAAACCGTGCTCGCGTGCATCCCCGGCATTGGGGAGGAAAACGCGTCCACACTGGTGGCCTACCGGGTGCAGAATCCCGACGTGCTGACGAACTTCGCGTGGATCGGCCAGATTCTCAACCGTCAGGCGATCACGCGGGCGGGCCCCTACATCACCGACCAGTCGTATCAGTTTACTGCGGACGTCGCGGCGGTCGGTCGGGGCGGGCGCGGTTATTCGCGGGCCAAGACGGTTTACGACCTGAGCCGGGGCACGCCCCGGATTATTTATCACCAGGACCTCAGCGCCTACGGCTGGGCATTGGGCGCGCAGGTTCGCCAGCTCGCCCGAGACATGAAGGAAAATCGCACATGAAATGGATCGCTAAAAAGCGGCTGCAGTCGGTGCTGGGCCTCACGGTCGCCGAGGGCCACCTGCACGCCGTGCACGTCGCCCACGCCAAGAGCACGATCACGACGCTCCGCTCGACCTCGGCCAAACTGTCCCTCGATCTCCTGCACCCCGAGCCCGAACTCGTAGGCCAGGAGATCAGGAACCTGCTCGAGACAGCACAGATCCGCGAGCGGCACTGCATCGTGGCTCTCCCCACCAACTGGTTCATGAGCCAGCACTCGCCCGTGCCGGAGTTGTCGCCGGAGGACACCGCGAGTCTCCTGCAGATCGAGGCGGAAAAGGGTTTCCCGTGTGATCCGGATGAATTGCAGCTCGCGCGGTCGACCCAGCAGACCGGCGAGGGCACCTACGTTACGCAGCTCGCGGTGCGCCAGGAACAGGTGGCGCGGTTGTCTGCGGTTTTGAAAAGCGCCGGGCTGAAGCCGGTGAGCTTCACCCTGGGATTGGCGGCGCTCCCCGGCGCGATCGCTCCGAACGGGGAGGGGCGCATGCTCCTCGTGCTGGAGTCCAAGAGCGCGACCCTGCTGGTGTCCGCTGGCGGCGGCATCGCGGCCCTCCGCACGCTCGAGGCAACGATCGAATCCGAAGCGGGCGAGACTGTGGTGAATGGTCCCGCGCTCGCGCGCGAGCTGCGCATCACCTTTGAACAAGTGCCGCTGGTCTTGCGTCGGGACGTGCGGCAACTGGCCTTGCGCGGCGATCCGGTGATGGCGCGGCAGCTAGCCGATATTCTGGGCGAGTGGGCGCGCGACTCCGGACTGACGATCGATCTCGGCGAGGCTTCCACGCGCGCCATTGAGCAAACCATGGTCGAGCAGCTCGCGATCCGTCTGCTGCAGGAAGGTGCGCCCGCGCTCGAGTTTCTGCCACCGAAGCCGAGTCGCTGGTCGCGGTTGATGTCGCGTTACAGCTCGAAGCGGCTCGCCACGGCCGGTTTCGCGGCGGCGGCGATCGCGTTGATGGCCATCGGGATTTTCGCTTGGCAGGAGTATCGGCGGTGGTCGCTGCGCTCCGAATGGAGCACGATGTCTGTGCAAGTGGCCGAACTGGAGGGCGTGCAGGCGCGGATCCGGGAGTTTCGCCCCTGGTATGATGCCTCGTTTCGCAATCTCACCATCATGAAGCGCGTCATCGAATGCTTCCCCGATAACGGCAGCGTCACCGCGAAGTCCTTCGAGATTCACGGGGTCCAGAGTATCAGCGTTGCGGGGACGGCGCGGGACAACGCCTCGCTGCTGAGGACGCTCGATCAACTCCGTCAAATGAAGGAAGTCCAAGGCCTCAAAATCGAGCAGATCCGCGGCAAGACCCCCGCGCAGTTCACCTTTACCTTCCGCTGGATCGGAAACACCGGCACATGAGATCCACTTCAAACAACCGTCAGCGTCTGCTGATGATCCTCGCGGGCAGCGCGATTCTTCTTCTCGTCCTCGACAGCATGGTGCTCGAGCCGCTCACCAAATCGTGGCAGACGCGCCGCGCCGAGATCGCGAAACTCGAGAAGAATGTGACCGAGGGCCGCAGTATCATCGCGCGCGCCGCGAACACGCAGTCCAAGTGGGCCGAGATGCAATCGCAGGCCCTGGCCAAGGATACTTCCAAGGCGGAACAGGATCTGATCTCGGCCTTCGATCGCTGGGGCCGCGCGACGAACGTCGAGCTCGGCTCGATCCGGCCGCAGTGGAAGCGCGGTGCGACGAACCGTTACTCGCAGCTGGAGTGCCGCGTCGATGCCACGGGCTCCCTCGCCACGCTGAGCCGCTTCCTTTACGAAGTAGAAAAATCTCCCCTCGCGCTGCGCGTCGATTCCGTGGAGTTCACCGCCCGGGACGAACGCGGCGACAAACTCACGCTTGGCCTGCTCGTCAGCGGCCTGCGACTCACCCCGTTGGAGGGCAGACAATGACCCGCTTTTCTAAAACTCATCGCGCGCACTTCGCCCTCGGAGCGGCCGCTTTGCTTGCCGTCTCGCTCGCGGCCGTCGCGCCGGCTGCCGAGGCTGAACGCGAACGCAAGAGCGAGCGGCGTCGTGGCAGCGGTTCGTCAAGCGCGTTGCCGCAAACGGGGGCGACGACCGCGACGCCGGTGATATCGCCCGCGAATAGCTTCGAGGCCTTTCAGTTGATCGTGGACCGCAATATTTTTAACCCCAATCGCGTCGGTCGCGTGCGCGCGGCGCCCGTGTAGAAGGCGCCGCGCGTCGACGAGATCTCACTCGTCGGCACGATGCAGCATGACGGCGCCGTGATGGCGTTCTTCGACAGCCCGGACCCGGCGTTCAAGAAGACACTGCGCGCGGGGGATTCCGTCGCTGAATTCAAAGTGCAGAGCATCGCGGCCGATGGGGTGGAACTCATGCGCGACGACAAGCCGCTCTCATTGAAAGTAACCCAACAACTTCGCCGCGCCGAAGGCGGCGACTGGAACGTGATTTCGATGGTTCCGCCGGCGATGGGCACCGACGGCGCGAGTCGCTTGGAATCTGCCCGGTCCAGCAACTCCGCCCCGGCCGCGATTCCCGCGGATGCATCCGAAGCCCTGAAACGGCTGATGGAGAAACGACAGAAGCAATTACAGAAATGAAAACCAAGCTCCTCACCCCCACTTTCTGCGTTGGCCTCGCGCTGTCCGCGGTCGGCCTCCACGCCCAGGACGCCGCGGCCCCCGCGGCTACGGCGACACCTCCCGTTGAGGCGTCCCCTGGCCGGGGCGGCCGCGAGCAAGCCAACCTGCGTTTCAACTTTCGCGGCGCGCCCCTCGAGACGGTGCTCAATTACCTGAGCGAGGCGGCGGGCCTCGTCATCGTGCTTGATACTCCGATACGCGGCACGATCGACATGTGGAGCGCGCAGCCGGTGAGCCGGACGGAGGCGATCCAGCTGCTCAACCTCGCGCTCAACAAGAACGGTTACACCGCGACGTTGCGGGGCCGCAATCTGGTCGTCAGTTCCAAGGAGGACGCGCGCAAGCGCAACATTCCGATCCGCACGGGTAACGATCCGCGCGAGATTCCGGACAACGCCGAGATGGTGATGCAGATCATCCCACTCGAACGCATCGACGCGACCCAGGCTGCGACTGACCTCGCGACGTTGCTGCCGAGCAGCGCGACGATCACTGCGAACCAGGACAGCAACTCGCTCATTGTGACTGATACACAGAGCAACATCCGGCACATCGTAGAGCTGGTCGCGGCGCTGGATGGATCAGCCGGTTCCGTTTCCTCGATGAAAGTGTTTCGCTTGAAAAACGCGGACCCGCTCGAGATGGCGCAGCTGCTGACGAGTTTATTCGGCACGCAGAGCACGACGGCGCAGGGGCGCGGCGGGGCTCCCCAATTCGGGGCCCTCGGCGGGCCGGGCGCAGCGATTGCCGCGGCGCTTGCGGGTCGAGGTGGCAACCCGGGTGGCCGGGGCGGCACCACCAGCGGCCGGGGCGGACGCACCAGCGGATCGGGCGGCAGCCGCGGCACCCCCGTGGTCGCGGTGGCGGACCCGCGGACGTTCTCGGTGATCGTCACAGGCTCGAAGGAGGCGCTCGCCGATATCGGCGAGATCGTCGAGCAACTCGACTCCAGCTCGGCGCGCAAACAGCGCGTCTACGTTTACACCTTGGA
>JANPIT010000248.1:0-23492 GCA_031425115.1 Opitutaceae bacterium
TGACCGGACTTGATCCACACATCACGGTGATTGAGCGCAGCCGCGCGCACCGCAACGACCACTTCGCCAGCCGCAGGCTTGGGGTCGGGCACTTCGACGACGGCGAGCTGATTAACGGCGGAGAGTTGGAGGGCGCGCATGAGTGAAAGTGACGAGTCAGGAGTGAAACGTGACGAGACCAATTCCATACGCAACCGGCCAGCCGGATTTCAACTTGTCACTCGTCACTCATCACTTGTCACTGAGCGATCGGCCGTGCTGATCGCTCTCCACAAACCCTACGGGGTGCTCTCACAATTCACGCCGGAACCGGGCTCGCGCTGGCGCACGCTCGCCGAGTTCGGTCTGCCGCCGAACGTCTATGCTCTCGGCCGACTGGACGCCGACTCCGAGGGGCTGCTTTTGTTGAGCGACGAAGCCGGACTCAATCACGAGCTCCTCGATCCCAAGAACGCACATCGCCGCGAATACTGGGCGCAGGTCGAACGCATCCCTGATTCCGCTGCCGTCGCGCGCCTGGCTCGCGGAGGAATCGATCTCGGCGAGTTTCGCACGCTGCCCTGTCGCGCCCGACTGCTCAACGTCGCGTCCCCACTCGCTCCGCGCGATCCGCCCATTCGTTTCCGCAAGAACGTGCCTGACGCGTGGCTCGCACTGGAACTCACCGAAGGAAAAAACCGCCAGGTGCGCCGCATGACCGCCGCCGTCGGACACCCAACGCTCCGCCTGGTGCGAGTGCGCATCGGCGATTTTTCTCTCGGCGAACTCGCCGCGGGCCAATGGCGCGAGCTCAGCCCATGCGAGCGCGAAGCCGTCTTTCGATAAACTCGGGGCGCGACTCTCCTGCCGTCACTGCGCTGCTCAAATCCGCACGATCAAGTCTTCGGTCTTGAACCGCACTTTCTTCAGCGTGGCGTATTTGTCGTCGGGCAACCGGTAGCCCGCCGCACAGCCCAAAGTCGTCGCGTAATTGCTCCCCGCCAGGCCGAGAAGCTCGTCGAATTTCGCGGGCTCGATGCCTTCCATTGGACAGGTGTCGATGCCCAGCACCGCAGCGGCGGCGAGAAATTTTCCGAGTGCGATAAAAACCTGGTGCTCCTGCCACGTATCCAGTTTTCCCTCTACGCGGGCGCGGTCCAAGTTCCGCATCGTCATCGTGCGAAATTTAGCGAGCGACTCCGGCGCCGCTCCGGTCACCTCGATCATGCGCGCGATATGCCGCTCCACGTGCTCGGCGTCGAGGTCACGTCGCACCGTAAACACGACAAAATGCGAGCACTCCACCACCTGAGCCTGGCGATACGACGCGCCCATGAGGTGCGCCTTCATCCCGGCATCCGTCACCACGAAAAACTTCCACGGCTGCAGCCCGATCGATGAGGGCGCCAACACCAGCGCCTGCTCGAGCGCGTGCCACACGTCGTCCGGAATTTTCTTCGCGGGATCGAATTTCTTCGTCGCGTAGCGCCAGTTGAGCGCATCGATGAGCTGCTGCGGAGGAATGGTCGCGGGCACAGGGAGAAAGCTCCAAGTTCCAAGGCCCAAGCTCCAGAGAATTTTCAATCACCACCTCCCAATCGACCCTCAACCGGCGGCTTGGAGTTTGGATTTTACGTCGTGCTTGGAGCTTCCGCAGCCTCGCGCACTCTCCCACTCAATGCGTCATCACGTAATAGATGATGTTGATCGCGAGCGGATACGCCATGCCCTCCGCGAAGGTATGGAAGTAGGCGGTGTCCTCGCCCTCCCACTCCCAGCCATCGCTGTCGTCGCTGTTGTGCAACGCCAACACGATGAGCCGGCCCTTGTCGTCGAAGATCGCGCGATGATGCACCTCCTGCCCATCGGGCCCGCGCTCCCAGGTAGGCGAGCCGGATTGTAAATTCGCGAGTCCGATATCCACTCGCGGCACCTGATTTTTTTTCCGGACGGTAAAGAGGCAACGGTAGATCGGGTGATCCAGCGAGAGCTCGACGAAATTTTTTCCCGGCAGCACCTCCTTCATCACGCCGGCAAAATGATTCCATTCCCGATCGCCCCAAAAATCGGTGAGGAGGAAAAAGCCCCCGTTGAGCAGGTAACGCCGCAGCCCTTCGATTTCGTCCGCCTTCAGCTCAAGCGCGCCGGGCGCGGCGGCCATGAGAAACGGATAGTCGAGCAGTTCCGGATCGTTCGCGCGAATGAGGCGGGCGTTGGGGTCGACCTTCATCGAGGTCATCTGCTGCAAGCGATACGAGAGATTCAGGTCCGCGTCTGGTAGATCGGTGACCCATGAACCGCCGCCTGCGCCTCCGCGCCAACCGTCGGAGCCGTAGCGCAAGCGGGCAAACGTGAACACATCGAGTTCAAACGCCCGCGGGTTATTCCACGTCGGCGCATACGCGCTGCGCGTTGGCACCTCGCGCGCCGTCTTCACGCCCTCCGGCACGCGAAATCCACCCCCTCCCCGAAATTGCGCAAACGCCAGGCCGCCGACCAGGAGCAGCGCGCCCACCGCCAAGCGGCGCCGCGCCCGCCCGGCGCGAAGATGAGTGGAAGAGTCACAGGAGCGTTTCATTTCAAGCACGATCACCAGGCGCGGCCGCGCGACGATGTCCACCGCGAGACGCGCCGAAACCGGAAAGAGACTGACACATGGACGGGAAACGAAAGCTCACTTCAGTTGCTTTTCGGTCTGTAAATCCGCCCGAAAAGCGAAACCATCCCGGTCGCGCTCTTTCACCCTCAGGACCCCTCACCGCCCGATGAACAACTCCCCGACCTTTTCCGAGCCGATCAACCGCCGCGCTTTTCTCGCCAGAGCCGGCCTCGCGGCCACCGCCGCCGTTCTCGCTCCCGGCGCACTGCACGCCGCCCCGGCTCGCACCTACGATATCGGCATCCTGGAAAAATGGTTTTTCGACGGCGGCAACGGCGGCCCCCTCAAGTATACCCCGGATCAGATGGCGCAAACGCTCGATGAGATTGGCCTCGATCTGGAACTGACGCTGCGCAAGGAGGGCCACATCACGCCGGAGAAGGCGCCCGACGAGCTACCCGCGATGGTCGCCGCGCTCGCGAAGAAGAAACGGCGCATCCTCTGGGTCGCGCTCGACACCGTGCGCCCCGACGAGCCGCACTGGGAGAAAGCGATCCGCACCGCGAAACAACTCGGCGTGCCCCAGTATCGCCATCGGGGCTTCTCATATCAGCCGGGAAAGCCGCTCAAGGCGCAGATCGCGAATTTCAACAGCATGGCGAAGGACTTCGCCGCGGTGAACAAGGAGGTCGGTATCCAGGCGGTTTACCAGATCCACTCCGGCCCGCGCCATGCGGGCGCCGCCGCATGGGACCTCGACATGATCCTGGGCGACATCGACCCGAAACAGTTCGGCGTAGCCATCGATCCGCGTCACGTGATGGTGGAGCAAGGCACCGCCTGGCCAACCGCCGTGCAATTGCTGGCACCGCGCACCGTCGCGCTCTGCATGAAGAGTTTCAAGTGGGAGGGCGACCAGGTCGTCGATGTCCCCCTCGGGCAGGGCCGCGTGAAAAAGCCAATCGTCGACCAGATTATCGCCGCGCACGGCGGCCCTCTCCCGATCTGTATTCACGTGGAGCATTTCAAGAACGCCGCGGGTAAACTTGCGCCCGTCCCCTTTGCCGAGCGCGCCGCCGTCGTCGCTGCCTTCCGCGCGGACGCCCGCGTGCTGCGCGAGTGGCTCGGCGTCAGTTAGCGCTCGCTCACCACGCGCGCGCGTATTGCGGCGGCGGAGTCGGCTGCGGCTTCACGTGCAGAGTGCGCGCCGCTCGCACCGGCCAGTGCGGATCGCGCAGCAATTCGCGCGCGAGGAGCACGATGTCAGCCTGGCCGCTGCGGACGATCTGGTCGGCTTGCATCGGCTCGGTGATCATGCCGACTGCGGCCGTCGCGATGGAGGCTTCGCGCCGGATGCGCTCGGCCAACGGCACCTGGTAGCCGGCGCCGACGGGAATTTTCGCGTCGTTCGACGAGCCGCCCGAGCTGCAATCGATCAAGTCGACGCCGCTGAGTTTTAACCGGCGCGACAGTTCGATGCTCTCATCGATCGACCAACCGCCCTCCATCCAATCGGTGGCCGAGAGCCGCACGGTGAGCGGCAAATGGTCGGGCCACACCGCGCGCACAGCGCGGGTCATCTCGAGCAGGAAGCGAATGCGATTTTCGAAACTGCCGCCGTAGTCGTCGGTGCGGCGATTGGAGAGCGGCGAAAGAAACTCATGCGCCAGATATCCATGCGCCGCGTGTAGCTCCAGCCACTCGTAGCCCGCGGTGAGCGCACGCTTCGCGGCCGCGACAAAGTTCGCCTGCACCTCCTTGATCTCTGCCAGCGTCAACGCATGCGGCACCTTGTCGAGGTTGCCACCGAAAGCGACCGCGCTCGGCGCCACCGTCTGCCAACCGCCGGCATCGTCGGCGAGATGAGCCCCGCCTTCCCAGGGACGCGCCGCACTGGCCTTGCGACCCGCATGCGCAATCTGGATACCGGGCACGGCGCCTTGCGACTTGATGAAACGATTGATGCGTGCGAGCGGCGCGATGTGCTTATCGTCCCAGAGGCCGGCGTCGCCTGGCGAGATCCGTCCCTCCGGCACCACCGCGGTTGCCTCTGCGATCACGAGCCCGGCCCCGCCGCGGGCCAGACCGCCGAGATGAACGAGGTGCCAGTCCTGCGCCACTCCGTCGTCCGACGTATACATGCACATGGGCGATACGCCGATGCGGTTGCGCAGCGTGATGGACTTGAGAGCGAAGGGAGCGAAGAGATGAGACATACGAAATGGTTTAAAAACGCTGGCTGGAAAGCAGCCCGAGGCAAAAAGACCGCACCAATTCAGGAGTCGCGCCCGCCGCCCTCGTCCCAGGCGGTGCCAGCGCGCCGATCGTCGAACGACGAAGCACCGGTGAGAATGCGGACCGCGAAGGACTCCGGCGCCCACCAAAAACGCTCACGCGAGCAGCGGCTGAAATTCCTGATTCCGCTCGATGAAAACTGCGACGTAGGAGCAGGCCGGCACCACGCGCAGTCGTTCGCTCCGGGCATGCTCGAGTGCGGCGCGCACGAGTTTCTCCGCGATGCCGCGCCCCCGGAGTTGCGGCGGCACGAGCGTGTGCGTCATCACCATAGTTGTGCCCTGCAACTCGTATTCCGCGACGGATACGAGCCCATCCATTTCGGTCTCGAAGCGATGCTCACCGCGATTGTGCTGGACCGTAATCGGGTTGGGACTGGGGTTCGCGCTCATCGAGCGACCGTCTCCGCATTTGCGCGCGATGCAACCTCCACCACTCCGCCAATTGAGTTCACCCGCGTTTCGACCATCGCTGCGCCAACACGCCGCAGACGATCAACTGCAGCGGATGATAGATCATGATCGGCAGCAGAATCAGCCCCATCCCAGGGTGGGCGCCAAAAATCAACTTCGCCATCGGCACGCCCGAGGCCAGGGTCTTCTTGGATCCGCAGAACAGCGCTGCGATCTGATCTTCCCGGGTGAAGCCGAGTGCCCGCGACGCCGCCGAGGTCAGAAACATCACCAGCGCGATCAGTCCCGCGCACACCAGCGAGACCACTACCAGCTGACCAGCGCCGTGCCCCGTCCACACCCCCTGCTTGAACGAGTCGCAGAACGAGGTGTAGACGAGCATCAGGATCGTGCAGCGATCCACCAAACTGATACGCGACTTGTGTCGCTGCGCCCAACTTCCCAGCCAAGGCCGCAGCGCCTGGCCGAGCGCCAGCGGCAGCACCAGCCACTTCAACAGGTCGATGATCACCGGCACGATCGCCGGCGCTTCGCCTGTGGTCTTCATTACCCACGCAACCCACAGCGGCGTGACGACAATGCCGATGAGGCTGGAGAGCGTCGCGTTGAACACGGCGCCCGCGACATTCCCGCGTGCCGTCGCCGTCATCGCAACCGACGAAGAGACCGTTGACGGCAGCGCGCACAGGAAGAAAAGACCCAGGGCAAGGTCCGGCGAGAGCCGACTGCCCAGCGCAGCGTTGAGGGCGAGCCCGATCAGCGGGAACACCAAGAACGTGCAGCCCTGCACCAGTGCGTGCAGTCGCCAGTTGAGCGCGCCGGCGCGCAAGGCTCCAAACGACAGGGTCAGCCCATGCAGGAAAAAAATCAGGGCTACGCCCGCCTTGGTCAGCAGCTCCGGCTGGAGCCAGCCGCCGCTCGCACCCGGCTCGGGAAACGCCCACGCGAGGGCGGTCGCGAGTATCATCCCCAGTAAGAACCAGTCCGGTTTGAGTTTCATTTCCTCACGAGGCCGCGCCGCCCCTGCCCACTTTCCCCCGCAGCTTGGCCAGCAGTGCAGCAAGGTCTTCGCGGCCTTCGATTTTCAGCACCCAGAGCAGCGCGGCATAAACCACCACCCCCGCCGCAATCACGCCGCCGAGCCCCACCGCATCGGTGAGTGCCGACACCGGCATCCACCGCGACCAACCCCACCACAGCCCCGCGACCACTCCACCCATGGCCGCGCTCGCGATGAGAATTTTTCCGAGGTCGCGTGCGAGATGGTGGAAAGCCAAACCGTCCTGTTTGCGCGCGAGATGCCATTGAAGAAAGATGGCCTGCACCGCGATCGCGACGTTGCTGGCCATCGCGAGACCGAGGGTGGAGAACGCGGCCATCAACGCGAAGCTCAGCGTGAGATTCACCGCGAAGCTGAGCACCGCGGCGATCACCGGCGTGCGCGTGTCCTTCTGCGCATAGAAAGCGCGCACGACCAAGTTCACGAACGAGAAAAACGGCAGCCCCACGGCGTTCGCAATGAGCACCGGCTCCATGTTGGCGGTGTCGGCGGCGTCGAAGGCTCCGCGCTGAAACAACAGGCGAATGATCGGTAACGCGAGCAAGCCGAGCCCCACCGCCGCGGGCACGTTGATCACCAGAATGAGCCGCATGCCGCGGCGATAGGAGCGCGCGAGATTCGCGTGGTCGCCGGCCGCGGCAAAGCGCGTGATCAGCGGAAACACCACCGTCGACACCGCGACGGCAAAAACTCCGATCGGTAACTCCATCAAACGCGCCGCAAAATTCAGCACGGCCACTGCCTCCTCGTTGAGCGACAGCCCCACGAGGCGCGACACGCTGAGGTTGATGAGGTATATCGACGAGGCGAACACCGTCGGGGCCATGAGCCGCAGCATCGCACGCACCGGCGCGCTGAGTTGAAAATCGAAGGCCGGCCGCCAGCCCTCCTGGATGAGCGCGCTCGCTGGCACGACCATTTGCAGAAATCCACCCAGCAGCACGCCCGCACTCAGCCAGCAGATCGCATCGCCCGGCGCCCATCGCCAAGCGGCCAGCAGCAGCGCTATTTGCGTGAGGTTGAGCCACAGCGGCGAGAGCGCCGGTTCCACGAAACGGTGCATCGTCTGCAGCGCTGCGCTGAACGCCGCGGCGAGCGAGACGAAGATCAAATACGGAAACAGCAGCACTGCGAACCACGCCGCGAGCAGCCAGCGCTCCTGCGCCGCCGCACCCGCATTCACGACACGCCCAATGAATCGCACCACACCATCCTGCCCCAGAATTGCCATCGCCACGACGACCAGCGCCACCGATGCGGCCAGCAGCCAGCTCGCCACTTGGTTGATCAGCAGAAACGCCCCGCTCTTCTGCCGCGCCTCAATTTCGTCGTGCAGCGTCGGCACAAACGACGCGGTCAACGCGCCCTCGGCGAGCAGCCGTCGAAAGAGATTGGGCAAAGTCTGTCCGGCAAAAAACGAAGAAAGCAGTCCGCTCGTCCCGAACACCGCCGCCGTAATGCTTTCCCGCACGAGGCCCAACACTCGCGACAGCATCGTCAGCGACGAAACGATCCCGATGTTTTTTAGGCTCTTGGACACGTGAGCCCAGTGTGCGAGGCCGCTCCGAGCACCGGCAAGCCAGATGCTTACGGGGCGCCCGCCTTCCCTTCCATCCGGTCCAACGCCGCTTTCGCCGCCGCCTCCAACTCCGTCGCATCGCCCCAATCCCGCTCCCAGGCCGCGCACAACACCTCTCGCCCCCCGCGGTTGCCGGGACCTGCGCGCAACGCCTCCGCCAGTGCGAGGCCGGCGTTGCGATAAAATGGATGCAGCGCCGGGATCAGCCGCTCGAGCTCCGCCAGACGCCGGGCAAGCTCCGGGGCAACGATCGCCTCGGTGCCGCGCGCCAGCACCTCGCGCACCGGCACAACGCGATCCGCGTCCTCCGTCGGTCCGGCAAAAACAAAACGGGTTAACCCTTCGAGCTGGATACGCGACTCCGCGCTGTCGAGCGCGGGTAGCGATCGTGCGCGTTGCGCGTGGTGACACCCCGTCGCCCACCAAAGCTCGCGTTCACCCGCGTCCGCAAAGCGGCCCGGATAAGTCGCGTTCAATGCGGCGAGCGGCTCCTCGCCGCCCAGCAGTCGCGGCAACAAGTTCGGCCACTCGCGCCCGCGGCCCGATTCAGCCTGCAGAAACGTTAACAACCACACTGCGCCCGTCACGAAGTCGCGCGGTTCGGCGCCGCCCCGTTGCCAGCTCAGCAACGCCGCGAGCGTCGGCACCGGCAAGCTCGCTGCCTCGTGCTTCAGCGCATCCAGTTGCGCCGCGCCCGCGCGCGTTTGCCACCAGCCCACGCAGGCGTGCTCCAACCACAGCGGTGCGGAGAGCCGCTCGTTGACGCCATGGCGGGCGACCGCGAGCCGCATGAGCAAGCCCTGCACGAGGGCGCGGCGCGTCGTGGCACTCTCGGCCTCGGGCCGCGGCGATATCCATACCGACACTACGCCGCCCGGTTCCACCACCACGCGAAAAGGCAACGGATCAACCGCCGTATCCGGCGGCTGAACACGCACGAAGATCGGAGTGGGAAACGAGTCCGGCAGGACGAGCGGCCCCGCCAACACCCGCCACGCCTCTTCCGCCGCCGTGGCAATCACGTGCGCCTGCGAGGCGTCGATCGCTGCGATCTCGAAGCGCCCTGGCGCCGTGCGCACATTCACCGGCGTCGGCTCCGCGGCCACTATCGCACCCACTCCCAGCGCGAGGGAGATCGCCCAGCCGACCGATCGCCTAAAATTGAGTGTCATACTGAGCGCAACGTCGCATCCGATCTGATCCACCCGGCCCATCTCGGCCGGTGCCGCCCCGCTGAATTTAAAGCGGCGCTCACGATCGCGGATCTGACGAATTCGATCTAATCTCGTCGCCCGGTAAGCCGAACACGTCCGACGTCGAACCTAGATCCGAGCGCGGCTCACGGCATCGTGAGCTTCACCGCATTGCCTTCGACCGTCACGTTGGCCAGCTTGGCCCACGATGCCTTGATGTCTTCGGGAATCGGCTGTGAAGCGATGAACTTCTCGCGCACAAAATCCGAAATGAACGGAAGTCGCTGCACAGGGCAGGACCCGAGATAAAGCGTGTCTGCATCGAAAACAAACAGGTCGCCCTTCTTCACGATGCCACCCCGGGCCTGCGCGATAACTTTTTCACCGAGCCCCAACACGTTCACCGTGATCGGCGCAGCAATCTGGATCTTGCCGTCCCGCACGCGGAAATTGGTTTGGCCGACCGCGAACATTCCGTCGCTAGTTGCAGCCGGTGCGGCCGGCGCGGGTTCTTTCGCTTTAGGGTCGGCCTTCGGATCGGCCTTCTTCTCGGGCGGCTTCGCGCCGGCGGGAGGAGTGGGAGCGGGCGCCGCGAGCGCGTTGATTTCATCTTCCGTCACGGTCACAGACTGGCCTCCGACGAAGGCCTGTCGTTTCGCAAGCGCCTGCTTCGCCTTCCCCGCATCGCGCGCGCCCTCGATAAAGTAAACCGCCTTGGGATCCACGTCCTTGGGCGTTTCTTTCGCCACGACGACGGGCCGCGCGATCAGCAGCACGGCGCCGAGCGCGACGCCGAGCACAACACTGAGAAACACGCTGAGAATCACTTCGGTCATACTCGGACCGTAGGCGGCGCGATCGGTTTTCTTGCTCATGGTGACTTATTTCTTGGAGGAGTCGGACGAGGGCTTTGGCGTGGTGGGAGAGCTGGCAGAACTTCCCGCCGATGTCGACGGTTTGGCATCGGCGGCCGGCTTCGCGTCACCGCCGCCCTCTTTCGGGGCGCCGGTCTTCTTCTTGTAGTCCGTGATGTAGAAACCAGTGCCTTTGAAAATCAGGCCCGCGCCACCGCCCACGAGGCGTTTCAGCCCAGCTTTTTTGCACTTGGGGCATTTCTTAAGCGTTTCGTCGCGCATCGACTGAAACTGCTCGAATTCGTGTCCACATTTCTGGCAGGCATACTCGTAGGTCGGCATATTCGGGAGCGGCCGAGGTATGGGCGGCACGCGTAGCGTTGGCGAGAGTGGAGTGCAGTTGCGGCGCGGCATCGGAAGCGTGGGCGATTTTTTCTTTGCTGGCCCGCGCGAAGCCGGTGCTACTCGCCAGCCTCGCATGGATTTCCCCGCCGAGCTCAAACGCCACATCGCGCGCGTCGAACGCGGCCTCGATCAGCATCTTCCACGCGGCGACACCCGCCCCGCGCGGCTGCACACCGCGATGCGTTACAGTCTTGAGGCCGGCGGCAAACGCCTTCGACCCGTGCTGGTCCTCGCGACCGCCGAACTCTTTGGCGCCAACGATGACCGCGCGGTCCCTGCGGCCGTCGCCGTCGAGTGCATCCACACTTACTCGCTCATCCACGACGACCTGCCGTGCATGGACAACGACGACCTGCGCCGCGGCCGGCCGACGGCGCACAAGGCCTTTGACAAAGCGACCGCTCTCCTCGCCGGCGATGCGCTGCTCACCCACGCGTTTGCCTTGCTGGCCGAAAATTATTCCGGCGCGTTGACGGGCCAACTCGTGCGCGAACTCTCCCACGCTGCCGGCAGCCAGCGCCTGATCGGCGGTCAGATGGAGGACCTTCTCGCCGAGAAAAAATCCGACGCCACGGCCGATGACCTCGAGTTCATTCATCTCAACAAAACGGCCGCGATGCTCGAAGCCTCGCTCGTCATGGGTGGCCTGGTTGCCAGCGCGACGGAGTCCGAGCTCGGCACGCTTCGCACCGTCGGCCGGCATCTCGGCCTGGCGTTTCAAATCATCGATGACGTCCTCGATGCGACAGCCGACACCGCGACCCTCGGCAAGACGGCGGGCAAGGATGCGAAAGCCGGCAAGACGACGTATGTGAAGCTGCACGGCTTGGACGCCTCGCGGCTGATAGCGACTCAGCACAGCGAAACTGCGCTCGGAAAAATCGCATCGCTGCCAGGCGACACCGCGTTCCTGCGCGCGCTCGCGCAGCAGATGCTGGCGAGAACGAAGTGACCGGGAGCGCGGCCTGCGCCCCTTACGCCCGATCCCTTACCCGAGGGACAGCTTGAACTCCACCGACTCGCGCAGGGCTTCCCAGCTCGCGTCGATGATGTTTTCGCTCACGCCCACAGTCCCCCAGATCCGCTCGCCGTCGCCGCTCTCGATCAGCACGCGCGTGCGCGAACCGGCGCCGCTGTTGCCCTCGAGAATGCGCACTTTGTAGTCGCGCAGCTTCATGTCAGTGAGCTGTGGATACGTCTTCTCGAGCGCGAGACGCAGCGCCTTGTCGAGCGCGCCGATCGGGCCCGTCTCCTCGGCCACGGTGTGCACCGGCTGGCCGTTCACCACCAACTTCACGGTCGCTTCCGACCACAACTCCCCGTTGTGCCGCTCGATGATCACGCGATAGTTTTCCACCGCGAAAAACGTTTTCGTCTGCCCGAGGTTTTTCGCCACGAGCAAGCGGAACGAGGCATCGGCCGCCTCGTATTCATAGCCGCGAAATTCCCGCTCCTTCAACTCCTCGATCAGCCCTTTCATTTCCGGCCGCTTCTCGTCGAGCTCGATGCCCAGCTCCTTCGCTTTGAGTGCCAGGCTGCTGCGACCAGCCATGTCGGAAACGAGCACGCGCGTGCGGTTCCCCACCAGCGCGGGATCGATGTGCTCATAGCTGCGCGCGACTTTCTGCGCCGCGTTCGCATGCAGGCCGCCCTTGTGGGCAAAGGCGGACTGGCCGACGAACGGTGCCTTCGGATCCGGCCGCAAATTCGCCAACTCGTCGAAAAACAGGGAGAGATCGCGCAACTGCGCCAGATTTCCCACGCAATTCGCCGTGCGCCCCATCTTCAAAAACAAATTCGGCAGCACCGTGGTCATGTTGGCATTTCCGACGCGCTCGCCGTAGCCGTTGGCCGTGCCTTGCACGAGCGTCGCGCCGGCCGTGACGCCCGCGAGCGTCAGCGCCACGCCGAGCCCGCTATCGTTATGGCAATGGACGCCAACCTTCTCGCCGCCGAATTCCTTCACGGCCCGGGCGACGATGTCCTTGAACTCGTCGACCAGCGTGCCGCCGTTCGTATCACAGAGCGAGAGGTTGCTGGCGCCTCCCCGCAACGCCGCCGCGAGCGTCTTTAGCGCGTAGTCAGGATCCGATTTGTAGCCGTCGAAGAAATGCTCCGCGTCGTAGATCACTTCGCGGCCTTGCGCCACGAGGTAACGCGTCGAGTCCTCGATCATCGCGAGGTTTTCTTCCAGAGTCGTCCGCAGGATTTCCGTCACGTGGAGCGTCCACGTTTTGCCGACGATCGTCGTCACCGGCATGCCGCTATCGAGCAGCGTCTTGAGCTGCGCATCCTCGTTCGCCTTCGCGCCGGCGCGACGCGTCGAGCCAAACGCAGCCAGCCGCGCGTGCTTCAACTTCAACTTCTGCGCTTCCTGGAAAAACGTGATGTCCCGCGGATTGGAGCCAGGAAACCCGCCCTCGATGTAATCCACCCCAAAGTGATCGAGCTTCTGCGCAATCAGTAGTTTGTCCGTGACCGAGAAACTGATTCCCTCGCCCTGGGTGCCATCACGCAGGGTTGTGTCATAGATTTTGACGGCGTTGCTCATGCGAACGGACGAGGTTGGGGCGCCCTCGGCCGCTGGCAAGGGAGCTTTTGCAAGGCTCCATCCTAGACCACCGGAATCACGCCAGTCCCCGCCATCAAAAATAAACCGGGAGAATTCTGGGGCGCTTCGTCGTGGTCACGCCATCCGCCTGACCGGCGAGCCCAAGCACCAGCAGCCAAAACGCAACGCGGAGTAATCGGCGGCTTTGATCCATAGAAACAGGGCGGACGCCGCGGGTGGTAGCGGGCAAACTCCAAGTGCGCCGAACGCGCGGCCTAGCGCGTTCTCTTCGGGCGCACCGGATTCCATCCGTCGGTTCCGCCCAGCACTTTCTCACGCGTGAGCGCCGCCGCCTCTTCCTCGGTCAACTGCTTCGTCCAAGGCGCACGTTGAAGGGGCTGCGCGCCCGGTCCCGTGCTCTTGTATTCGGCATAAAATGACGTCTTTTCCGCCGCGGGCTTCTTCCAGTTATCCCAGCCGGCCGCATGCACCACCGCCGTCATCTCGCACTGCAAGAAAACGGTCTTGGCGAAATCGCGCCACGGCCGGCCGAGATAGGTCGTGGGCTCGTTGTTCAATCCCGTGATCCGGCATTCCGAAAAAACAAAGCCGTGCGTCTGATGGTTCGGCGTCGATGCCGCGGTGATGAACCCCGCGCCCACTGCCCGAATGTGGCAGCGCTCGAAATACGCCGTCGCGCCGCCGAAAATGAAATCGACCGCGCCTTCGATCAGACAGTCCTCGAAATAGTGCCGGCCGCGGTTGGCCAGGATCGTGTTTTGCCAGCCAATAAGCCGGCAGCCGCGCACCGCCACGCGATCGCCGTCGACGCGCATCGCCACGGCTTGTCCGCGCGGTCCCGCCGAGTTCTCGATCGTCATGTTCTCAATCGTGAAATCATCCGCATCCACCACGAGCGTCGGCGTCCGAAACATGCCGATCGGTTTGTCGTCCGGCCCGGGCAGCGATGCATACAAATCGTAAGTCAGAACGGTTTTCGCCGCGTCCTCGCCCACCAACGCCGTGAACCGCTTCTCGCGCTGCACGTGGACCAGCTCCCGGTAGATCCCGGGCTTCACCAAAATCGTCCAACGCCGTCCCGTGTCGCTCGTGATCTGCGGCGACGCATCGATCGCTTCGCGAATGGTTTTATAACGCCCCGTTCCATCCGCCGCCACGATCGCATCCGGCTTGGCCGGCCCCTTACCTCCCGCCTTAGCGGCGTGAGTCGAGGGCGTGAGCCCGGCCAGCGCCAGAACAAGCGCGACGAAGTGGAGAAAAACGGGCCGAGGCAGAAGGGGCAGTCTCATCGGGTAACGATTGCGCTACAGCGTTAGCGAGCCTCCCGCCCCGAGCCAAGCTCGCTGATGCGCGGGTCGGATTTCTGTAATCTACTACGGACTGCGTATCGTCGCAGAAAACGCTCACTCCGCACGTCGCTCGCCGCCTCCCCGCACTTTGCGTCTTGGCGTCCTCGCGCTTCGACCGTCTGGTGTTTCTACCCCGATCATGAAACGCCTCGCTCCGCTTTTCGCTTTCGCTTTCGCCGCCGCCCATGCCGCCACGCCGATAGAAAAGCCGCTCACCGCCGTCCCCAACCCGCCGCCCGTGCAGATGCTCGTGCCCGGATTCACGGTGCGCGAGGTGCCCCTGCCGCTCCGCAACCTGAACAACCTCGTCTACTCGCCAGACGGCCGGCTCTTCGCCCTCGGCTACGATGGTAATGTCTACCAGCTCAAAGACACCGACGGCGACGGCCTCGAGGACGCGTCCTCACTTTTCTGGGACAACACCAAGAACGAAATCCCGCCCAGCATCGGCGCCGCGTGGGGACCGGGTGGCCTCTACATCGCGAGCCGCGGGCGCGTTATTCACCTGCGCGACAAAGGCGACGGCACCGCTGAGCTGCAAACCGTCACGAGCGGCTGGGTGCCGCCGACCGCCGCCGCCGGCTCCAACCTCGACGCCATCGGCCTCGCCGTCGATGCCAAGGGCCAGATCTATTTCAGTCTCGGCTGCGACGCATGGAACGGCGCCTATCGCCTCGACAAGCAGACCGGCCTCTCCGCCTACAATCTCTACAGCGAACGCGGCACGATCATCCGCCTCTCACCCGATTGGAAACGCCGCGACATTCTCGCGACCGGCCTGCGTTTCCCCGTGTCGCTCGCGTTCAATGCCGCCGGCGATCTCTTCGGCAGCGAGCAGGAAGGCGCCACGTGGCTGCCCAACGGCAACCCCTTCGATGAATTGCTGCACATTCAGCTCGGCCGCCACTACGGCTTTCCCCCACGCCATCCGCAGCATCTGCCGGGAGTGATCGATGAACCGAGTGTCTTCGATTACGGCCCCCAGCACCAGTCCACCTGCGGCCTCCATTTCAACGAGCCCGTCGCTGGCGGCAGCACGATCTTCGGGCCTGATTGGTGGCGCGGCGACGCCTTCATGTCCGGCGAATCACGCGGCAAAATCTGGCGCACGAAGCTCGTGAAAACACCCGCAGGCTATGTCGCGAAGAACGATCTCATCGCCTGCCTCTCGTTTCTTACGATCGACGCCACGCCGACGCCGCAGGGCGATCTGCTCGTCGCGTGCCACACGGGCAATCCCGACTGGGGCACCGGTCCCCGCGGTCAGGGCAAGCTCTTCAAAATCTCCCACACGAACAAATCCGCGCCTCAACCCGTGCTCGCCTACGCCGCGAGCCCGACGGAGACGCGCGTGATTTTCGATCGCCCCGTCGATCCCGCGCAATGGCGGACGCTCGCCCGCGACAGCCGCGTGACCACGGGCGCGTTTGTCGCCGCTGGAGACCGCTTCGAATCGCTCCGCCCCGGATATCAGGTCGTCAAGGACCAGGTCAAAGTTCCGCGCTACGAGCTGCCCGTGCTCTCCGCCGGAATCGCTCCCGACCTCCGGTCGCTCGTGGTGCAAACGTCGCCGCGCACCGCCGTCTCTGCCTACGCTCTCACTTTGCCGGAAGGCACCGGCACGGCACGCCCACACGACGCCGCTCGCCACCAAACGCCCCAGCACGCCGCGATCGATCTACTCACCGAGCTCACGGGCATCGAAGTCCAATGGCGCGATGCCGCGGGTCAGCATCAGTGGAGCGGTTGGCTCCCGCATTTCGATCTCACCGTCGCCCGCGAGCTGACGAGCGCGAGCGAGGAGCATCGCCGGCTCTTCGCCCTTCTGAAAACTCCCGGCTCGCTGCGCCTGCGCGGCCAGCTTGATCTCCACCTCATGTTGCGTCCTGAGATTCAACCCGGCGCGAAAATCGATTTCGAGTATCCCACCGAGACCGTGACAATCGCGCTGAAGTCGAGCGCCCGGCTCGACGCCGCGGCGGCTGCGGGCGCCAAGCTCGACCAACGCGCCGAGGGTGACGTGCGTTACACGATCGAGTCGCGCGCGAATGCCTGGCTGCCCATCGAGATCACCCTCGCCACCGGCAGCGGCGCAACGGCGCCATCACTCGACGTTTCTTGGACGACTGCCGAGGACACACGCCCGCGCGCACTGCCGCTGCGCCGCGTGTTGCTGCCGTGGGCGACGCCGAGAGCCGACGCACCCGCGACGCCGGCCGCACGTGTGATTCCGGAAATCGCCGGCGGCAACTGGCAACGCGGCCGCGCGGTCTACATGGGCGAGCAAGCCGCGTGCTCCGCCTGCCATGTCGCCCACGGCGCCGGCGGAGTCATCGGGCCCGATCTCTCCAACCTCGTGCACCGCGACTACGCGTCTGTGCTGAAAGACATCGTCGAGCCCAGCGCCGCGATCAACCCGGACCGCATCGCCTACGTCATCGACTTGAAAGACGGCACCTCGATGGGCGGCATCGTCCTGGAGGAAACGCCCGAGGCGATCGTTCTTGGCGACGCCGCCGGCGGCCAACGCACGCTCCCGCGCGCCACCATCGCCGGCATGAAAGCCTCCGCGCTCTCGCTGATGCCCGCGGGCCTCTGGCAAAATCTGAACGCTCAACAGCAGCGTGACCTCATGACGTTTCTGCTCACGGAGCCGACGCGATCGAATTAAGGAGCCTCTGAAATATACCGCCGAACCAATGTGGAACTCAGGTAATCAGGATAAAACTCCGAGGCCCGGTGCTCTCTCCCGGTAATCGGCTTTTTTCCTGAGTTCCTGATTTCCAGATTTGAATTGTTCTCCTTCTTTCTTGGTTCCCTTTCTCCACCCCAACCGTCTCTCCGTTTTCCCCCCATGCCCTCCTACTCCCGTCGTGATTTCACCAAACTCGCCCTCGCCGCTTTGCCCGCCGCTGGCGTGTTCTCTGCGATCGGCTCGCTCCACGCCGCCGACAAAACCGCAAAGTCCGGCGGCAAGCCGAACTCAAAGGTCAACGGCGTCACGATCGGCCTCAACGTCCCGTATAGCTTCGGCAATCCCGCGTTGAGCGGCGACGACGTGCTGCAGAACTGCCTGGCCCTCGGCCTCAGTGCCGTCGAATTGCGCACGCAACCCGTCGAGGCTTTCATGGGAGCGCCCGCCAATCTCGTGGGCGCGAGAAAAGCCGTTGCCAGCGGCGGCGCCGCCGAGTCGGCCTCCGAGCAACTGCGTAAATGGCGTGCGACCGCGTCGCTCGATCGCGCGAAGGAGTTTCGCAAGAAATACGAGGACGCCGGCGTGAAAATCGAGATCGTTAAAATCGACGGCATCTTCAAGGCCGCCGACGCAGAGCTCGATTACCTCTTCTCTCTCGCCAAAGCGCTCGGCGCGCGCGCCGTCTCCACGGAAATTTCCAAGAACGACGACGAGCACAAGCGCGTCGGCGCGTATGCCGACAAGCACAAGCTCATGGTCGGACTGCACGGTCACGCCACCTCGACGATGGCGGATTGGGAGAAGGCGTTTTCCTTCGCCAAGCACCTCGGCGCCAATCTCGACATCGGTCACTACGTCGCCGGCGACCAAGGCTCGCCCGTGGATTTCCTCAAGAAGCACCACGCCCGCGTGACGCACATCCATGTGAAGGATCGGAAAACGAAGGCCAACGGCGCGACCAACATGCCGTTTGGCGAAGGCGATACGCCCATCAAGGACGTGCTGCGTCTCATCCGCGATAACAAGTGGCCGATTCAGGCGACGATCGAATTCGAATACAAAGTCCCAGCCACCTCTGACCGCATGACCGAACTCGCGAAAGCGATTCGGTATTGCCGCGACGCATTGGCGTGATCGCCGGCGGTCGAGGATAGGTCGTCCGAGCGAGTAGACCGCTCCGAGGTGGAGCGCGTTGTCCCTAACGCGCTTTCAGGACGTTCGCACGCTCCCAAACCAGCGTCTTGGGGACAAGCCGCTCCACCTCCCGGACTCGCTCCGCGTCTTTGCGCTTCCGGTTTGCCGCGATTGCAAACACGGTTTCCCGCAATGGAGCCGAGCCCGCCGTCCCCAGCGCCCTCAAACGCGTCTGATCCCAGTCGGCTACCACGCCATCTCGGCCCGTGGAATGCCGCGTTGCTGCTCGTCACGTTCACGATCGGCGTTGGCATTCTGCAGTCGCCGGGCGTCGTCGCCGCGAAGACCGGCACGATCGCCCTCTCCTACGCGGCGTGGATCGTCGGCGCGGTCGCCGCGGTGTGCGGCTCGCTCGTGATGGCTGAGCTGGCGGTGCGCACGCCGCGCTCGGGCGGCACCACTGTGTTTCTTCGCGAAGCCTTCGGGCCCCGTGTTGCGTTCATGTTTGGGTGGACGTCGGTCTTTCTGAATCCGGTATCGGCCGCCGCGATCACCATCGTGAGCATGCGCAACCTCGGCACGATCCTGGGTCTCAGCGCCGCCACTCAGATGTTTCTCGGTCTCGCCTGGGTCGGGATGATCACATTTCTCAATATGCGCTCCAGCCGCCTCGTCGGGCGCATCGTCGGCGGCGTTGGATTGCTCAAAATCAGCGCGCTCGCAGCCGTCGTCGTCGTTTGCTTCGCCGGGAACGGCGCCGCCGATGCGGCCACCGCCGCCCCTGCGGCCGTCGCGCCGGAAATTGTTTCGCCATGGGTGGGCTTCGGCCTCGCGGTGATTGCGACCATGTTTGCCTATGATGGTTGGGACGGGCTCGCGCTGGTCGCCGGCGAGGTCCGCGAACCGAAGCGCAACATCCCGCGCGCCACGTTGCTGGGCATGGGTCTCATCCTCGCGGTCTATCTCGCGATGAACGCGGGGTTTTTCCACGCGTTGCCGTTTGCCGAGATGTCCACCACGCCCGCGCTCGCCGCGACCGCCGTCGGGCGCGTGATCGGCGAGAATGCCGGGCGCTTCGTCACGGCCTTCGTCGCCTTCAGCGCGGCGAGCACCGTATTCAGTTCCCTGATGTGCAACCCACGCATCGTGTTCGCGCTCGCCGAGGAGGGGCAGTTCTTCCGGGCGGCGGCGGTCGTGCATCCGCGCTGGAAAACCCCGATCGTCGCCATCGCGATCTACGGCACGATGACGATGCTTTACATCGCCTCCGGGAGCGGGTTCGAGCGGCTCACCCGCTACATGATTCTCGGCTTCCTGCCATTCTACGGGCTCGTGGCCGTCGCGGCGGTGCTCGCGCGCCGCCGCTCCGCACCCATCGCCGGCAACTACAGCATGCCGCTCTACCCGCTGCCCGTCGTGCTCATGCTGGGTTACGTCGCCTGTGGTATCGCGAGTGGCTTCGCCGGCGACGTAGTCGCGTCGCTCGGCGGCCTGCTGATCATCGGCAGCGGCGCGGTGATCTATGAGATTTTCCGCCGGCGCTAGAGGTGGACTAGATAAACCTGTAGCCGCAAAAAGGCGCAGAACGCGCAAGAAAAAGGCCTCTTTCCCAGAGGAGAAAAGGTGTGCTGGTTTTGCGCCTTTTGTGCCTCTTTGCGGCCACGGTATTTTTGGAAATGCTCTAGAGGTGACCGGGCGCTCCGCGCGCGGTCGAACCACGTCCGACTGCCAGACGCGCGCGGAGCGCACGTCCCACCTCGCAGAGTCGAGCACCTACACTACCTCGGAATCTCGACTACCTCGCCGGCGGCGGCAGCGTCTCTTCATTCGGCGCCGTCGCGCGCTTCGCCTTCGACTTGCCGCCCTTCCAGATGTCATAACGCGGATCGGCATACTCCGCAAAAAACGCCTCGAGCCGTTTCTGCAGGCCCGCCTTGACGCTCTCGGTTCCCGGTTGGCCGAACAGGTTGAACCGCTCTCCCGGATCCGCCTTCATGTCGTAGAGTTCGTGCGGGCCCTCTGGATTTCGCAGCACCAGTTTCCATTGGTCAGTGCGGATCGCGCGGCAGGTCTCAAACTCGAAGCACACGAAGTCATCCGTGCCGCGCACGATCTCCTGCCCGGCGAGCACCGCGGAGTGGTCGCGACCCGGCGACTTCGGCTTCGTCGGCATCTTCTCCGCCAAACCCAGATGGCCGAGCACGCTCGGCAGAAAGTCGTAATTGCTCACGAGGAGATCGCTCGTCTTGCCGGCGGGGATACGGCCCGGTTGATGGAAAATGTAAGGCACCTTCATCATCAACTCGTGCGCACCCACCGGCCGGGAATGGTCGCCCATGCCCCACGTCCCGTTTTGTCCGCCCATCCATCCCTGGTCCGACGTGTAGACGACCAGCGTGTTTTCCGTCAGGCCGTTACGCTCGAGCGCGGCCATGATTTCGCCGACACCATCGTCGACGCCGCTCACCTCCGCCGCCACTCGCCGAATCGATTCCGTCTTGTTGTGAAACTGCTTTAATTGCCGCTGCCACGGGTGCATCTCATCGCGCGGAAACGAGGGCAGATCCTTGTCCGCGTAATAGGCCGCATGCCGGTTCTTCGCCTTGTTGCCGAGGAGCGCGCCCAGCGAGTAAGGGCCATTGTAGGCGAGAAAAAGGAAGAACGGCTTCGCCTTGTTCTGCTCGATGAATTCGACGCCGCGCCGCGTCCACAGGTCCGTGGTGTAGCCCGCCTCTTTTCGCACGGCCCCGTTCTCGATGACGTTTTGATCGTAAAACTCGTTCGTGTGTCCGTCGGGCTTCGTCACCCAAAAACCAAAACCTTCCGATGGCTTGAGGTTGTCGCCGAGATGCCACTTGCCGCTCAGTCCGCAGGTGTAGCCGGCGTCCCGCAGAATTTCGCCGAGCGAGGTGAACTCGTTGATCGTGTTGTAGGCCTGCGGGCCCATCATGAATTTTGGGTCGAGAAACGAATGCACGCCGTGCTGCGACGGCATCAGCCCCGTGAGAAACGTCGCCCGCGTCGGGGAACACACGGGATTGCTGGCCAACGCGCGCGTGAAGCGCACGCCGTTCGCGGCGAGCCGGTCGATGTGCGGCGTGCGAATGTCCTTGTTGCCATAACATCCGAGCGTCCACGCGCCCTGATTGTCGGTGAGGATGAAGACGACGTTGACTGGCTTGCTGGGCGCCGCCGCACGCAGCCCGGAAGCAAACCCGAGACTGAGCACGCAAAGCGCAACGAGGAGTTTTCTCATAGGGGGGTGGCGCGATACAGGGGTCGCCGCATCCGCCGCGCAAGCCTGGGTCTATCCCGGCGTTTGCCCGCGAATCCTATCGCGGCCCCACCCCGCTTCCCTATCGGTGGTGACATGCACTCGCCCCTCGCGCGCCGCGTCATCCTCGCTGCCCTGCTGATCGCGATTCTCCCGTTTCGTTTGATCCTGGGCGCTGCCGTAACCGTGCCGGATAAACTCGTCGTTCTCACCTTCGACGACTCGTCGGCTTCGCATCACGCCATCGCGGCGCCGCTGCTCAAACGCTACGGTTTCGGCGCCACCTTCTTTATCACCGAGGGCTTCACGTTTCGTGCGAATAAAAAAGACTACATGACGTGGGAGCAGATCGCGGAGCTGCACCGCGATGGCTTCGAAATCGGCAATCACACGCGCGACCATCTCGGCATCACGCAGCAAACCGTGTCGCGGCTGGCCGAGCAGCTCGACGCGATCAATGCGCGTTGTCGCGAACACGGAATTCCTCAGCCCGTGAGCTTTGCCTGGCCGGGCAACCGCTTTCATGTGACAGCTCTCCCGATCCTCCAGCAAGCGGGCATTCGTTTCGCCCGCCGCGGCGGCGAGCCGGAAGTGCCCTACGCGCTCGGCGGCGGCGTGGCGTTCGAGCCCGGTGCCGATCATCTTCTCCTCATCCCCACCACCGGCGACGCGCGACCCGACTGGACGCTCGATCATCTCAAACGCGCCGTCGCGATGGCCCGCGACGGTCGGATCGCGGTGTTGCAGTTTCATGGTGTGCCCGACGGCGAGCACCCGTGGGTCAACACGCCGCGCGAGCGTTTCGAGGAGTATATGACGTGGCTCCACCGCGAGGGTTTCAAGGTGATCGCGCTCCGCGATGTCGCGCGCTACACGGACGACAAAGCCGTCCCCGCCCAACCGCTCGCGATCATGGAGCAGCGAAAAAAAGCCGCGGCCGCCAATCCGGTTTTCAGCAGCGACAAAGAGCTTATCGACGTGCGCGACGCCGCGAAGGTCCGCGCCCGCCGTCCGCTTCTGATCGCTCACCGCGGGGGCGTCGTTTCGGCGACGATCCCCGAATGCTCCCTCGCCGCCATTCGCGAAGCCGCGCGCTTCGGCTACGACATGGTCGAGCTCGACATCCGCGAAACCAAGGACGGTGCGCCGGTAATCTTCCACGACAGCACCCTGCTCGGCGCCACCGGCCGTCCCGGGAAGATTGGCGACCTCACGGAAGCCGAGGCGCGGGCCATCCGCTATCTCAAGAACGGCCAGCCGATCGCGAGTCTCGGCGAAGGGCTCGCATTGTGCCGAGCGCTCCATCTTGGAGTGATGCTCGATCTGAAGGATCCTCCGCGCGCGGAGCTGTTGCAGAAAATCGCCGCGCTCATCCGTCAGCACGGCCTCGCTCGATCCACCGTTGCGATCTCCGGCCACCCGCTCGTGCGCGCGGAGCTGAGCGAGGTTTCACTCGTGCCGGTGAACGCCGACGAAATGCGCCAGGTCGCTGCCGGTGAAACCGTCTCGCTCGCGGGCCGCTACTGGTTTGGCATTCCGCCCTCCATCAAGTTCGACCTGATCCCGAGGCTCCAGCAGGCCGGCGCGCTCGTGATGCCCGCGATCAATACCTTCCGTTACGAAAACGATCCCGATCGCACCCAGGCGCGCGCGCACGTCAAGGCATTGACCGAGCTCGGCGTCGAGGGCTTCCAGATCGATTCAGCGTATCAGGATTTCTTTGGCAAAACGCTCCCGTAGAGACTCGCTCGCCTGCCATTCTGCCCGTCGCAGCCACTGTCAATATTCGCGCGCGATCTTGATGCCCGGCTCCGGCACCGGATAGCGACCGCTCGCATCCGCCAGCAACGGCGCGGGCGAATCCACCGTCAGCGTGTCAAGTCCAGGCGCGAACTCATGATCGCAGTTCAGCATTTGATCGTAGGTGATGATCTGCCCGGTGTGCGCCGCCATCCGACCCATCGAAGTCACCAGACTCGCTTCGACGCCCCGCTTGACCTCATTGTAAGGCGTGTCCGCCCGAATCGCGCCGATGAGATGATCCCATTCGAGCTGATAGGGATTCGGCTCGGGCTGCGCGACGGACCAGAT
>JANPIT010000249.1:0-6739 GCA_031425115.1 Opitutaceae bacterium
TGAAAGACGCCGAGCTGAAGATCGAGCAGCTCAAGAAACAGAAGGACGGCAGCGTGACGTTTGAAAAGTTTGAAGCCGGACGCGAAGACTGACATGCCTTCCGATCCGCTCCCTCCGTCCCGAATGAACGAACCTACTTCCTCGCCCGCGACTCCGCTCCTTTCGTCGATTCGCGGCCCTGCCGACGTCAAGGCTCTGAGCCCCGCGCAATTGGCACAAGTCGCGCAGGAAATCCGTGAGGAACTCATCTCGGTCACTTCGCGCAATGGCGGGCACATCGGCCCAAATCTCGGCGTCGTCGAGCTCACGCTCGCGCTGCACCGCGTGTTCAACACGCCCGAGGACCAGTTTGTATTCGACGTGGCGCACCAAGGCTACGTGCACAAGTTGCTCACCGGCCGCGGCGGAGATTTCTTCAAGCGATTGCGCCAGTCGGGCGGGGCCAGCGGTTTTCTCTATCGCAGCGAAAGTCCGCACGATTCCTTCGGCGCGGGTCATGCCGGCACCGCACTTTCCGCCGCGCTCGGCATGGCCACGGCCCGCGACTTGAGCAAAACCGGCGAGCACGTCGTCGCGGTCTGCGGCGATGCCGCCTTCACCTGCGGCATCACCCTCGAAGCGCTCAACAACGTTGTCAGCTCCACCAAACGTCTCGTCGTCATCCTCAACGACAACGAGTGGTCCATCGCCAAAAATGTCGGCGCCATTTCCAGCTACCTCAATCGGATCAGCACGAGCACCACTTACAACAAGCTCCATCACGACGTGGAGGCATTCTTCAAGAGCTTCCCGGCCGGCGTGGAGATGAACCGCGTCTACACCAAGTGGAAACGCGAGACGAAGGACTTCTTCGTTGAGTCGTCACTCTTCGAGAAGTTCGGCCTCCGCTACCTCGGCCCGGTCGACGGTCACAATCTGGACGCGTTGACCAAAAATCTGGAGTTCGCGAAACACTGCGACGTTCCCGTGCTCGTCCACGTGCTCACGAAAAAAGGCAAAGGCCTCGAGGCTGCCATTGCGCATCCGGAAAAATTTCACGGCGCCTCGCCCTTCGATCCTGTCACCGGCGAGAGCAACAAGACGACGCCCGGCGCCGCGGTGAATTACCAGGATGTGTTTGGCCTCGCGCTGACGCGATTCGCGCGCGCCAACCCGAAAATCGTCGGCATCACCGGCGCGATGCCGAGTGGCACCGGCCTCTCCCACCTCGCCGCGGGTGTGCCGCAGCAGTTTTTCGATGTCGGCATCGCGGAAGAACACGCGGTGCTGTTTGCCGCGGGTATGGCGACCAAGGGTTTTCGCCCCGTGTGCGCGATCTACTCGACGTTTCTCCAACGCGCCTACGACCAGGTCATCCACGACGTCGCGCTGCAAAATCTCCCGGTCACCTTCTGCATGGACCGCGCCGGACTCTCGCCGAACGATGGCCCCACGCATCACGGCCTCTTTGATCTGTCGTATCTCCGCTGCGTGCCAAACGCGACCGTGATGCAGCCCAAGGACGAGGACGAACTCGTCGACATGCTGCACACCTCGCTGCAACTGCCCGGCCCGGGCTTCATCCGTTATCCGCGCGGTGGTGGCACCGGCGCGAAAATCAAAGAGCAACCGACGGCGCTCGCAATCGGTCACGCCGAGGTGTTGCGCGAGGGCTCCAACATCATGATTTGGGCGCTCGGGAGCATGGTGCAGGATGCATTCAAACTCGCGGAACGCCTCTCTGCCGAGGAGCACATCTCTGTCGGCGTGGTCAACGCCCGCTTCGTCAAGCCGCTCGATCGCGCGCTGCTGCTCAGCCACGCCGCGTGCATCCCGCTGCTGGTAACGATGGAGGACCATGTGCTCGCCGGCGGCTTTGGCAGCGCCGTGTTGGAGGCTTTGCAAGACGCCGATTGCCCGACCGCCGTCGAGCGGATCGGCTGGCCGGACAAATTTGTCGAGCACGGCAGCAATGTCGAAATCCTCCGCGCCAGCTACGGCCTCTCGCCCGACGATATCCACCGGCGCGTCCTCGCGCGTTGGCGCAATCTCAGCGCCGAGCGCGTCGAAGCGGACGTCTGATACCCACGTATCATGAGATTTTGGCTCTTCAGAGGGTAGCGTCGCGACCTCCGGGCGCGACATGTTCAGCGTGCACTCGTCGAGCGGGAGCGCCCCGCTTCCCCAGCCGCATCTCGACCACTCGGCATGAAAAAACCGCGCGCCGTAAAGGCGCGCGGTTGAGAAAGAACTGAGATTCGCGAAGCCGCGATTACTTGGTCTTGGCCGCTGCGCCCGAGCCACCGCACTTGGTGCAGTTGTTGCCCGCTTTAGCGGACTCAACGCAGCAAGCGTGCGCGCAAGCTTTGCCGTCGGCCTTGGCCTTCGTGCAGCAACCGGCGACCTTGGCCGCGGCTTTGTCGGCAGGCTTCGCAGTTTCAGCTGCGAAAGCGAAACCGGCGAATAATGAGACCATCGCGAACGCGATGAGTGATTTAGTTTTGTTCATGTATTTTTTTTGGGATAACAGACTTGGTGCGGGCGGAGGGAGTCGAACCCTCGTTTCATGCTTGGGAAGCACACGTGATAGCCGTTATACTACGCCCGCAGTTGGAGGACAAGGCATCCTTGAAGTCGTCAGACGCACCGGCAAGTGAAAATCTTCAAAGCGTTTTTGCCCTTATCGGTATCCACGTCGGCCCTCCAACGCGCTTTTCAGCGTCACGGCATCCGCGTAAAGCACTCCCCCGCCGCTCGGTAATCCAAATCCAATGCGCGTCGTCGTGACCTCGCGACCTTCCGGTAAATGCTCCGTGATGTAGTGGCACGTGGCCTCGCCCTCCACGTCGTTCGGCAGCGCCAGGATCAGTTCCGCCACCTCTCCGGCCGCGATCCGAGCATGCAACGCGGCCAGGTTCAACTCCTCCGGCCCCACGCCATGAATCGGCGAAAGCTTCCCGTGCAACACGTGGTAGACACCGCGGAACGCCGCGCTCCGTTCGATCGCGACCAAGTCCGGCACATGCTCGACGACGCAGAGGGCCCCGCGGTCTCGTCGCTCATCCGCGCAAATCCCGCAAAGTTCACCCTCCGCCAGATTTCCGCACCGTAAGCACCGCCTGACCGCCGTCGCTGCCTCCTGCAACGCCGCGACCAACGCGGGGAGTTGCGCGGGCTTTTCCACCAAAAGGTGCAGCGCGATCCGCTCCGACGAGCGAAAGCCCAACCCGGGCAGCTGCTTCAGGTGCTTCTGCAGTTTCTCGAACGCGGGAGTCACACAAGTTACGATCTACGATTGATTGATGCGGACCGACGCCGCCGGCCACCGATCACGAATCAGCCCGCGTAAACCATAAATCCTCAGAACAATCCCGGCATCTGGAACGAACCGGTGATCTTCTGCATCTCGGCCTCGTTATATTCCTTCGACTGCTTGGCCGCATCCTGCACCGCGGCCAGAATGGTATCAGACACCAATTTCGCGTCCTCCTTCAAAAATTCCGGATCAAGGTTTAGCGAAAGAAACTTGCCGCTCCCGCTCACCTTGAGCTTCACCGCGCCACCACCCGCGGTGACTTCGATTTCTTTGGCATCGAGCTGCGTCTGCAACGCTTCGATGCCGCGCTTCATCTTCTCCGCCTGCTTTACGAGTTTACCGAGACCAGCCATGGGAATTTGGAAGTTTGAGGGTTAAAACCGAAAGTTGAGCGCCGCGCCCGGACCCAAAGCGACAACAATCTTCGCCCCAAGTGCGGCCGCAAATGCGGCCCCCACCCGTTTCGCGCCGGTCCCCGCACTGTCCGGCCACCTTCCGGCCACCTACCGGGAATCTACCGGGAATCTATCGGGAAGCTATGAGCCGGTCAGGTCGTGAGTGTAGCCTTCCCGGTAGGAGCGGAATCGGGGGTTCCACCCCAGGAGGGCCTTAATCTTGGTGTTAGACACCCGCCGATCCGGCGTCAGACCGCGCCGCTCCGAAATCGGCTTTTCGGTGAAACGCGGCGAAGGAACCCCGAGGCGAACCGCCAACCAGTCCGTGAC
Source organism: Opitutaceae bacterium (assembly GCA_031425115.1). Lineage (GTDB taxonomy): Bacteria > Verrucomicrobiota > Verrucomicrobiia > Opitutales > Opitutaceae > ER46. The sequence continues at coordinate 4,021 of JANPIT010000249.1, forward strand.
CTCCAATTTAGGGGTCGGTTTATCGTCCACCAAATTAAACGTCTCATTTGCGACCGTCTCCGCTGCAGCGAAGCAAGCCATCGTCCCCGCAACGATGTCATCGCGATGGATCAGGTTTAGGTGCACGTCCCCCCTTCCCGCCGCCTCGCCCGCGCGCACCTGATCGACGAGGTGATGCCGACCCGGTCCATAAATTCCCGCGAGTCGCAAAATGAACCACCGGCCGCACGCGGCTGACGCATTCGTCCGCAGCACCTCCTCGGCCGCCGCCAAAACACCGCCGCGCTCCCCCAAGTCAGGGGAGTGAGTGGGCGAAGTTTCATCCACCGTCACGCCACCACCCTGCGGATAAACCGACGTGCTGCTGGTGTAGATCATCGTGCCGATTCGCCCCGCGTGTTTCGCCCATGCCATGATCGATGTCATCCCCCCAAAATAGCTCTGCCGATATCCATCGATCCCGCCTCCCCCGGAACTCACCGCATTCAGGACGAAATCGGGCGAGCCGCCGATTTGCCCATGCCACGCGTCGGAAGCAAGATCAGCCACCACGACCTCCACGCCACGGGAACGCAGAGCCTCCGCCGTGGCCGGATTCCGCGTCAGCGCGGTTACGTGTGCGCCGCGCGAATGTGCTTCAAGCGCCACGGCCGTGCCAACGTAGCCGCAGCCAAAAATCACCAACCGCCTTTCGGGCAACGCGTCACACGCGAGTGGTTCGTCCATCATCCGGTAAGTGACGACAGAAAATGAGTGTATTCGACCGGCATTGGTATTTTCTGAGCATCATGCCTGAGACGCCAGCGGCCGCAACCATTGGTCAGCCGCAAGATTCCATGGCAACACCTTCCTCTCTCGCCAGCCCGCTCGGTCCCCACATCGTCGCAGGCGTTTTATTCGGCGCCGGGATCTATCTTTTTCTTCCGGGTCAGGTGGTGGCAGTCAGCGACGATTTTGGCTATTTGCGGTCGGCCATTGAAACAATCCATCGTGCGCGTCCATGGACGGATGACTGGCTCGAGCCTTGGTCGGCCTCCTTTTCGCTCATAGCGGCATTCCTCTACAAGACTACTGGAAGCTTTCATTTCGCGACTTATGGGCTGCTAGCGGTCGCAGCGGCGACGGCGTTCTCGCTCGCGGCCATTCTGTTTCGGCAACGTGGACTGACGGATCCCGCTGCGATCGTCTGCGCAGCGCTGGTGATGACGTTTCCCACGTCTCTGGTGAAATCGACGGATTTCACCGGGGTCGCTCTTTATCTCCCCTGCCTGCTCGGAGCAATACTCGCAGCGCGGCACGGACGCTGGGGATTGTTCGCTGCGATCTGGCTGCTCGCTATCGCCACGCGACAAAGTGCCGTCACCTGGCTCGTGCTCCCGGCGGTTGAGGCCCTCCGCGTCGTGCACCAGGCCGGGGTAGCACGCCGGCGGGCGTTTGTCCGCGTCGCAGTGCTCGGCGCCGCCGGAGCGCTCGTCTATCTGGTCCTGCACGCGGTTATGAACAAGACCCACGCCCAGACCGTGGTATTCGACCATTTGCTTGAGCGTTTCTCCCTTCGCACCGCGCTGAACACGGGTTGGGTGGGCGTGATCACATTTGCGGTGTGTGCCGGTCTCGGGGCCTGCGCAACGGCTCTGAGAACACGCCCTGATTTTCGGGCGAACCTGCGAAACCCTGTCATGCCGGTCGCGTGCCTGCTGTTCGCCTCACTTCTCCTCGTCTCTGACTGGAGGGGATGGGTGAGAATGGAGCATACCCTATTTTTCGGGACGAGCGGCTGGCTGTATTCGAAATTCGTAATCGTTCTTGCGCTGGTCGGATGGCTGACAACGCCGCGCCTCGATTGGAAAATGGCAGTCTGCGGCTTCGGCTGCCTTCTCCCACTCCTCCTGCGAGCGGATCTTTGGGACTACTACCTATTGGAGATCGCCATCTTCGGACTCTTCGCGGTATTGCCCGCCAAGGTCGCCCCGGAGCAACTGCGTGCCCCCCCTGACATTAAGTGGGGCCTCGCCGTCACAGCGATGATGATGGTCCTTTCCGTCCTGCAGATTTCGACGACGATAAGACTGAAGGTGGCGATGGATCGTGCCACAGCGTTGTGCCTCATCCATGAAACCGCCCTGCGCGCAGGCAAGCTGCACATCACGGAAATCGCCCACGCGCCTTTCGGATTAATCGGCTGGCATCTGTTTCCCTACTACGCTAAACACGAGGGTCGAGTCCAACCGCGCCTCTCTGGCTTTTTGCGCTACCTGACCGATACAGTGGAGGTTCAGGCAACTTCCAACATGCCCTTCTGGGGCGGCATTGCCTTGAACGACGACAGGAGCAGCAGTCCGCGCACGCTGATCGCGCAGGAGCGGCATCGCCTCTGTTGGTTCTATACGGCGGAATTTACGATCTACCGGACCGCGTCGTCGCCGGGCTCAAGGACGCCAGCGCTGCCATTCTTCGACAGAGAATACTCGCCCGGGCGTTTCCCTCTTTCGGAGGCGGAGTGGCGACAGTTGGCGGACCGATGATACGGCGCCGGGCCCCAGCGTCGAACCAAAGCGCGATGCGGAATCTTGTGTTCATCCGGTCCAGCGTGATGATCCCGTTCACATGCCTACCGTTCTCGTGCTCCTGGCAGACGGATTTGAGGAAATTGAGGCTGTCACCCCGATCGATCTCCTGCGTCGCGCGGGCGCCACGGTGACTATTGCAGCCTTGGGCG
>JANPIT010000250.1:0-8977 GCA_031425115.1 Opitutaceae bacterium
GAATTTAACCCATCCTCCACTAGGGTCCGCTTATGGAAATGGATATTACGCTCCCGGACGAGGTGCCCGTGATGACGCTCCCGGGCGCCGTGTTTTTTCCTCAGGCGCTGATGCCACTCCACATCTTTGAGCCGCGTTACCGGCGCATGCTTCGAGACGTGCTGGCGACCAACCGACTCTTCGCTGTAGCGGGCTTGGACCCATCACAGGCAAACGCCTCGAGAGTGGAGCCACCGCACCGTATCGCGAGCATAGGCATCGTCCGGGCCTGTCAGAAAAACGACAATGGCACGTCCAACCTACTCATCCAAGGCCTGTGCCGAGTCGAAATAACCAAAATCCTCGTGGAAGATCCCTACCGCCGCGTCCAAGTGCGGGCGCTGGCGAGTGCGTCAGGTGCGACCGCCGATCAGAACCAGGCGCTGCGCCGGGAATTGGCCCGGCTCCTCAATCTCAAACAAAAGCTGTCAACGGAGGGAGCGGGCGAGATGACCGCATTCCTTAAGACGGTGGATGATCCTGAATCGTTTGTAGACATAGCCGCGTTCAGCCTCTGCGAAGACCCGACCCTGAAGCAGAAACTACTGGAGACTTTGGATGTTCACCGGCGCCTGATCCTCTTTGGGGACCGGTTGCGCGCGGAAATCGAGGCCCTCCGATTGCGCCGGAAGCTCCAAGGGATTTTGCCCGACGAAAGAATTGCGGATAATTGAAGGCCGGTGCCCGTCAGCCGACGCGGCACGCCACGTTTTTCACAGTTTTTTAAGGGATCATGCGCCAGTTCTCGCTGGTGGGAGCTGAAACGGAGAGTCATGGCTGAACGCCCACATGATTTCACCGGCGCCCAAGCCCCTTTCCATTCTGGTCGCAGACGACGAAGAGGGAATCCGGGACTTACTGCGGCATCTCCTGACGAGAGCCCAGCACCGCGTGACCTGCGTTAGCAACGGAGCGGAAGCGCGCCGGCTGTTGACCGGCCCGACCTTCGACTTGGTGATTACCGACATCGTGATGCCCGAGGCCGACGGGTTCGAACTGATCGCCGCCGTAAAACAGCAGCAACCGCGCGCCCGGATCTTGGCGATCTCCGGCGGCGGAAAATACCTCCAGAGTGCCGACTGTCTGAAAATGGCCCGCGGCTTGGGCGCGCACGGAATCGTCAACAAGCCCTTCGACTGGGAGAAATTGCGCCAGGCGCTGGAGGCGATGATTCCGGTGGCAAGACCAGTGGCCACCTAAGCAGGGAAAACACTCGAGTTCCGACTCGCGGGAAAAAGGAGCTTGCGCTTGCGGTCGCGGCAGGTTTTTTCCGCACCTCGCGCTAGAGATAGGCCAACATAGCTCAGTTGGTAGAGCAACGCTTTCGTAAAGCGTGGGTCCTCGGTTCAAATCCGAGTGTTGGCTCCAGCGCCCCGGGCGCCAAAACGCGTTTTCTCGTGCCTCCGCTCGCCGCCGAACTCTTCGAATACGCGCTGCCGCCCCGGCTCGTCGCCCAGACGCCGGCGGACCGACGCGACCAATCCCGCCTGATGGTCATCGACCGGGCGACACATGCCGTCGTCCATCGCACTTTCGCGGACCTGCCCGAGTATCTACATTCCGGTGACACGCTTTTCCGCAACAATGCCGCCGTTCTCCCCGCCCGTCTCCATGCGCGTCGGCCGACCGGGGGTCTGGTTGAGTGTTTCTTGCTGCGGCCACTCGACGATCAACGCACCTGGCGCTGCCTGATCAAACCAGGCCGCAAGCTGCCCGTGGGGGCGACTTTCGCGCACGAAGGCGGTGCGTTTACGGCCGAGATCGTGAGCAAGGAATCCGACGGATCCGCGGGAGTCCGGTTCGCAACCGCGCACGGCGAGCCGATCACAGAGGTAGCCCAGCGGATCGGCGCCGTGCCCCTCCCACCCTACATCGAACGCTCCGCCCAGGATCCCGCCCAGGCGGCCGCGCTGCGTGATCACGACCTCGCGCGGTATCAGACCGTCTATGCGGATCGGGCCCGCCAAGTGGCGGTGGCCGCACCCACCGCCGGCCTGCACTTCACGCCGGAACTACTCGCGAGGCTGCAGGCCCAGGGTATCAGACATTCGGATATAACGTTGCATGTGGGCCTCGGCACGTTTCGCCCCATCGCCGCGGCCACGGTGGAAGAGCACGAGATCCACCGGGAGGTCTACGAGATGCCGGCCGCGGCGCAGCGCGCGCTTTTCGCGCCGATGACGGGGCGCCGCATCGCCGTGGGCACGACAACCGTGCGAACGATCGAAGATTTTCTGGCGACTCGCACTGCGCCGCTCGGGGGAGAAGAGACCTGGATAGCGGAAGCGGGAATCTTCATCTATCCACCGCGCCCGTTTCGCGGTGTCGATGCTCTGATCACCAATTTTCATCAGCCACGCTCCACACTCATGTGCCTGGTCGCGGCCTTTCTCGCCCCGGGCAGCACCGATGGCATCCAGTGGCTGCAAGAACTCTACGCCGACGCTATCGCCCGCGACTACCGCTTTTTCAGTTATGGCGACGCGATGCTGATCCTCTGACGCGCCGGGCAAATTGAATATGTAATCTTTTCAGTTGCATTTAAGGCAGGAGCGAATTTGTTGCGGCCCTCATCTCCATGAAACGCTACATTCACTCCGTCCTCGTCGCCGCCCTCGCGGCTGGTTTTTCCTCCGCCGCCACGGCGGCGGTCGAAACTTACACCATCGATCCCGTTCACTCCGCCGTCGGCTTCAGCATCCGCCACTTCGTCGCGAAGGTGCCGGGAAAGTTCAGCAAATTTAGCGGCACGATCACCGTCGACCGCGAAAACCTGGCGCAGAGTTCAGCCGAGGCGACGATCGACGTCGCTTCCGTCAACACCGACAATCAGAAGCGCGACGACCATTTGCGGGCGGCGGACTTCTTCGACGCGGCGAAATACCCGACGATGAAGTTCAAGAGCAAGTCGTGGAAGAAGACGGGCGAAAACACCTTTGATGTCAGCGGTGATCTCACGCTGAAAGACGTCACGAAGGAAGTGATCTTGAAAGTGACGGCGTTGGGTTTTGGCCCCGGCATGGGCGGCGCTCAACTCTCCGGCTGGGAAGCCACCACCACCATCGACAAGAAGCAGTGGAACATAAAAGACCCCGCGATGCTCGACGCCGCGCTCGGCGATGACGTGACGATCACGATCAACATCGAAGCGGCTATGAAAAAAGCCTGAGCGCGCGTTTAACTCGCCGCGATGGGGAACGGAAAAGGACGGCCGCGAGGCCGTCCTTTCTTTTTTACCGACAATCTCCCACACTTCCGCCGTGACCAGCGACGACCTGCAAACCCTTATCGAAGACGCCACGGCTGACTACGCTTGCGGCGAAAGCGCTTCCGCACTGGCCAAGCTCGGTCGCGCGACGGCCACCGCACCGGACTCGTTCGAAGCCTGGCATGCGCTCGCCGAGGTAAATTTTTCACTGCGGCAACTGGATGCGGCCCTCGCAGCCGGGGAACGCGCACTGGCACTCCGCCCCGCGGATCTTTTCATCAACACCACGCTCTCGCGAATCTGGATGGAACGCGGAGACAAGGCGCGCGCCGAACATTTCGGGGCGCAAGCCAAGATCGCCAGTTGGAAGGACCAACTGAAAAACCCCGGGGCACAGGACTCACTTTGAGGGCGGTGGCGTTTCGCGCGGTGCGCGACTTTCATCGCGACGGAGCGGTTGCGGCGGGACCGCGCGCCCGTTGACAGCGGTTGTCGCGCGTCCGTAACGTTCACGTTCTATCAATATGGAAACCCCGGCCTACGTGTTGGAGTTCGAGAAACCGTTGCGCGAGCTCACGCGACAGCTCGACGAATTGCGCCAGCGATCAATCGAGACGAACGTCGATGTCGCGAGCGAGATTCGTGCGATCGAACGCAAGATCGAGACCATGCAGCGGGAGATCTACTCCAATTTAAGTCCGTGGCAAAAGGTCCAGATCGCACGCCATCCGAAACGCCCCTACGCGCTGGATTACATCAATTCCATTTGCGAAGACTTCCAGGAGTTGCACGGCGATCGGCAATACAACGACGACCGCGCGATCATTGGCGGGCCCGCATTTTTCAACGGCGATGCCGTCATGATCGTGGCCCAGCAGAAAGGGCGCGACCCCAAGGAGCGTATTGCGCGCAATTTCGGCATGCCCCAGCCCGAGGGCTACCGAAAGGCACTCCGCTTGATGCGCATGGCAGAAAAATTCCGGATACCCGTGCTCACTTTCATCGATACGCCTGGCGCGTTTCCGGGCGTTGAGTCGGAGGCCCGCCACGTCTCGGAGGCGATCGCGGTCAATCTCCGCGAGATGGCTATGCTGCGGACGCCATCGATTTCGGTCGTGGTCGGCGAGGGTGGCTCCGGCGGCGCGCTCGGAATCGGCGTCACCGATCGCGTGCTCATTTTCGAGAACAGTTATTACTCGGTGATCTCGCCGGAAGGCTGCGCGGCAATCCTCTGGAAGGACAGCGCCGCGGCACCCAAGGCCGCCGAAGCCTTGAAGGTCAGCGCCGACCACCTTGAGCGACTCGGGGTTGTCGACGAAGTGATCCCGGAACCCTTGGGCGGCGCGCACAACGACCCGGCGCAGGCCGCGAGCGCGCTGAAATACGTCCTGCAGAAGCACCTCAACGATCTGCGGGCTCTCGACGTGGACAAGTTGCGCGAGACGCGTTACGAGCGTTATCGGCACTTGGGCGTTTATGAAGAGGCGGGCGCGGTGCGGAGCTAAAGCTCCAAGCACCAACATCCAAGCTCCAGAGAATTTCCAAAATCCAACGCTTGGAGCTTCAATATTGAAGTTTCACTGGAGCTTGGATGTTGGAGCTTGGAACTTTTTAACGCCGCACCGTCAGTAGCTCGATCTTCTGCGCAGTCGCGCGGGACGCACTGATTTCCACCAGCGCGCCCGACAGACGGACATCCTCGGTGGCCACATCGAAACGCCGCGGCATACCGTCGATAAAGCGCTGCACCACGGGCTTCACCTCGCGACCCAGCACGCTCGCATACGGCCCGGTCATCCCGACATCGCACATGAACGCGGTTCCCTTGGGCAGGATCGTCGCATCGGCCGTCGCCACATGCGTGTGGGTGCCAAGGACCGCCGTTGCACGTCCGTCAAGATGCCAGCCGAGCGCCTGTTTTTCCGAAGTGGCCTCCGCGTGAATCTCCACGAAAATCGCGTCCGCTTGTGACTTGAGCTGATCGATCATCCGGTCGGCCGTCAGAAACGGACAGTCTGCCTTCATGTTCATGAAGCTACGCCCTAGCACCGTGAACACGGCGAGCCGGAAGCCACGGCGTTCCAGAATGAGATGGTCCCAACCGGGGTTCGATTTCGGCAGATTGGCGGGCCGACAAACGTGTTCGATCTCGGAAATTTCGTTCTCCCAACCGCGTTGGTCCCACACGTGATCGCCCAGCGTGATCGCGTCAACGCCACTATCCAAAATGGATTTGGCAATGGTGCCGGTGATGCCGGCCCCGGCCGCGGCGTTTTCAGCATTCGCCACGATGAAATCGATGCCGTGCTCGCGCCGCAGGCCTGCCACGCGATCCGCGACGATATCCCGTCCCGGACGCCCCACAATGTCGCCGATGAAGAGCAGCTTGAGCATCGGGCGACGGTGCGGAGGACAGCGAATTGCGCCAACCCCAATTTCCACTGAGGCGTCCGCCGCTCGTGCTACCGAACGGACGAATGAAGGCCGGGCTTGCGTCGCCCTACTCCGCCGGTTTTTGCTAAGCGGCTTTTCGTCACTGCATCTGCCATGAAAAAAGATACCACATCCCCTGCCGCGTTTCCACAGGCCGAGATCGGCCGCGAAATGAAGGGCTCCGACTGCGTCGTTGAGTGCCTGATCCGTGAGGGTGTCGATGTCGTCTTCGCCTATCCGGGCGGCGCCTCGCAGGAGCTCCACCAATCGCTTGCGCGCACCGACAAGATCCGCGTGATCCTGCCGCGGCACGAGCAAGGCGGTTCGTTCGCGGCTGAGGGTTTCGCCCGCGCCACCGGCAAGGTCGGCGTGTGTATGGCGACGAGCGGTCCTGGGGCGACCAATCTGGTTTCCGCCATCGCCGACGCGTTCATGGATTCGATCCCACTCGTGGCCATCACCGGCCAGGTGTTTTCAAAATACATCGGCAAGATGGCGTTTCAGGAGACGGATTTTTACGGCATGACGCTGCCGATCGTAAAGCACTCCTACCTCGTGATGGACCCGAACGATCTCCCCCGGATCTTCAAAGAGGCCTTCCATCTCGCGCGCAGTGGCCGGCCCGGTCCGGTCGTGATCGACATTCCGAAGGACGTGCAGCAGAAAAAATTTCAGCCGATCTATCCCCCGACGGTGGAGTTCCGGAGCACGTATGCGAACGCGACTCAGCACGCGACCGATGAGCAGCTGAAGAAAGTGCTGGCGCTCATCTCGGAGGCGAAGCGTCCCGTGCTTTACGCTGGAGGCGGCGTTATTTCAGCCGAAGCGCACCAGGAGCTGAAGGCGTTCGTCGAGAAGACCAATGTCCCGATCGCGACCACGCTGATGGGCGTCGGAGGTTTCCCGGAAACGCATCCGCTGTCCATGCAGTGGTTCGGTATGCACGGCTCGGCTTACGGGAATTGGGCGGTTGACCAGAGCGATCTGCTGCTGTGTTTCGGCGCGCGGTTTGACGACCGCATCACGGGTGACACGAAGCATTTCGCGGCCCAGGCGAAGATCGTTCACATCGACATCGACGCCTCGGAGCACAACAAGAACGTCAACCGGACGGCCCTGCCGATCACGAGCGACATCAAGTTTGCCCTCACTCGCCTGCTCGAGCTGGCGGCAGCACACAAGTTCACGCCGCCCGACAACTCCGCGTGGCACGCGCAGATCGCTACGTGGAAAAAGGAACACCCCTTCGGCTACGAAGAGAGTAAACACATCGTCCCACAGGAAGCGGTGAAGGTGCTCTACGAGCTGACGAAGGGCGACGCGATCATCACGACCGGCGTGGGCCAGCACCAGATGTGGGCGGCGCAATTCTACCGCTTCAATGAGCCGCGCCGCTACATCAGCTCGCTCGGACTCGGCGCGATGGGCTTCGGCTATCCCGCGGCTCTCGGCGCGAAGGTCGCCTGCCCCGACAAGCAAGTCATCGATATCGATGGCGACGGATCGTTTGTGATGAACATCCAGGAGCTCGCGACCGCGAAGATCGAGAACATCGCCGCGAAGGCGATGATCCTGAACAACCAGCACCTCGGCATGGTCGTGCAGTGGGAAGACCGCTTTTACGGCAGCGTGCGCGGCAACACCATTCTGGGCGACGAGAGCAATGTCGGCAGTCCTGAAAACCTCGCCGGCCTGTATCCCGATTTTGTGAAGATCGCGGAAGGATTCGGCGTGAAAGGCCGTCGCGTCCATTTGAAGAGCGAGCTGCGCGCCGCGATCCAAGAGATGCTCGATTGCGACGGACCCTTCGTGCTCGACGTAATCGTCCCCTACACCGAACACGTGCTGCCGATGATTCCGGCCGGGCGGACGGTGAAAGACATGCTGCTGAAGTAAGGGCGACGCACCCACCACTCCCAAGCACGGGCGCGTCTGCCCGTGCTTTTTTTATGGATACGTGGCGCGCCGCCACGCGATCGGAGCGGCCGTGCTACGGGTGCTTCACTTTTCCGTCATGATATACCGACCGTCCCAATCCGGCGGCGGCGGCGAGATCTTTGCGCGTTCGACGATGTCCAGATAAACGAGCGATGGATTGGTCTTCACGCCGGGCGTTTTCCCAGGCTGGTTAGGCTCGAGCGGCTCGCTCTGCTTGAAAAGTCCGATGGCGCCATCCCAGTCACGCGCGTAATACTTCCCAAGCCCCTGCTCGAATAGAGCAGTGCACTCTCGTGCAGTCGGGGCGACAGATTCTTTCAAGCCGACGATCTCGAAGATCGGCACCGGTTGCGACCTACCCATCACCACGATCCGACCGAGCGCGCGGAAGACGATGCGATCGCCGCCGTGTTTTTCGCACGCGAGTTTAGTCACCTCGGTGCACATCGTGTAGGCGCCCCAGCTCTTTGCGCCCGATTCCATGCGAGCTGCCAGGTTTACGTTGTCGCCCATCATCGTGTAATTGAAACGCGTGCGACTCCCCATGTTGCCGATCATGCACTCACCGGTGTTGAGACCGATGCGCGATTGCATTTTCCAGACAATCTCTGGCCACTTGTCGCCCTCGTGCTTCCACTTCTCGCGGAGTTCGCCGAGCTTTTGGTGCACGAGCTGTGTAGCCACACACGCACGGTAGGCATGATCGGGTAGCGGAATGGGCGCGCCGAACATCGCGACGACGGCATCGCCGATGTATTTGTCGAGCGTGCCGCCCTGCGCCGTGACGATATCCGTGCAGGCGGTGAGATACTCGTTCATCAGCTCGACGAGGGGGCCAGAGCGGAGTTTTTCGGAGAAGCCCGAGAAGCCCTGAATGTCCGAAAAATACGCCGTAATCTCTGCATCGTGACCGCCGAGTTGAGGTGAGTCGCCCGACTCGACCATTTGCTCGACGAGCTGCGGAGAAACGTAAGTGCCGAACATTCCCTTGATGCGGCCCTTCTGTTTTTCCTCCGCGAGGAGTTGCCAGATCGTCGCGACGAAACTCGTCGAGAATGCCGCGCCGAGCGGGGCCGCCAGTGGTAGCACCATTTGAGAACGGGAAAACAGGTAGAATGCCACGAAAACGTAGCCGCCGAGCGCAACTAGCGCAAAGAGCTTGGCGAGCATGCCGCGCGCGCCACCCGCGACCGTCAGCGCCGTGACAAAAAGAGTGAGAATCGCCACCGCGACCCACGTGACCCAGTCGGGCGGACGAACGAGGAAACGCTCCGAGAGCATCGTCTTGATCAAATTACCGTGCAGTCCGACCTTGGGGACAGGATAAGAGTCGAAGGGTGTCGGCGCCAAGTCCTGCAA
>JANPIT010000251.1:0-8059 GCA_031425115.1 Opitutaceae bacterium
TCAATCCTTCATCTGACGCAGTTCCGTCTGATCCGGACGAGCCCGGCGATCCGCCCAACTCTCGTCTTTTGCGCGCGGCTCGGCTTCGGTGAGATTCACTTCGCCCGACGAAGCCACGAACGGCCCACCTGCCATCGGCGCCGCAATCACCCGCGTGCCCGTTGCTTCGGCGATATCCGCGACCGGCAGATCCGTTTCAATTCCTGCGAGGGGGAATTCTTTCCGCAGCGGATGATACGGATAGCCGTCCCACATTAGGATCCGGCGCAAGTCGGGGTGCCCGACAAACTTGATCCCAAACATGTCGAAGCACTCACGCTCATGCCAATTCGCGCCCGGCCAGAGGCTGACCACACTCGGTGCGGTCGGCTCGGCGTCCGTCCCGGCGCAGTTCGCGGCGATGCGGATGTAGGTGCCGGGCCGCGTCGTCGAAAGGAGATGATAGACCATCGTGAAGCGCGGCGCGGCGCCCTCAGCCCAATCGATCGCCGTCACGTCCATCAAAAGATCGAACGCCTGCTCATCGCGCAAATACCCCAACACCGCGACGAGATCAGCCAGCGGCACATTGAAAGCCGGATGATCGGCAGATGGGCGCGCGGTGACCTGCGGGAATTTTTCCGAGAGAGCGGTCGGGGCGTCGGGCATCGCGAAGAAACGAGTGGCGAGTGACAGGTGGTCGGGAGGAACTCAGGCCGACATCAACCGTTGCGACGACGGTTCGCGGCGGACCTTGTCCTGTAGTTTCATCAACGCATCGAGCAACGCTTCCGGACGCGGCGGGCAGCCGCTCACATATACATCTACCGGGATGATGCGGTCCACGCCCTGCAGAGTAGCGTAGCTGCGATACATGCCGCCCGAGCTCGCGCACGCGCCCATCGCGATCACCCACTTGGGCGCAGCCATCTGATCGTAAATCCGGCGGACCTGCGGCGCCATTTTGTAAGTCACCGTGCCGGCCACGATCATGCAGTCTGACTGACGCGGCGAAAACCGCATGACCTCCGCGCCGAAGCGCGCGATGTCGAAACGCGCTCCGCCCACCGCCATCAGCTCGATCGCGCAACAGGCGAGACCCATCGGCATGGGCCACATCGAGTTCGTGCGAATCCAGTTAATCGCCGCGTCGGCCCGCGACACGATGACGCCACCCTCGACCTTGCTGTTGTAGCCTAGCTCGCTGTGAGGAGTGACCATGGGTGCGGGTGTGGTTGGAACGAAAATCCTTCGCAGAGTTGGGTGCGCGCCGGTATCGCGCAAGACGCTTTTCTGAAAACTCCCAAGGCGGAGGGGTTAGAAGCACGCGCGGCGATCGGTGACAGGCGCGCTTGAAACCACGGCCGTCGTCGAAAAACCCGGACGCGAACTTGCGGCGGCGAAGAGGATTTACCGTTGACCGACGCAGGACGCTGACCTTGCTTGGCCCCTCGTCCAACGCCGGATGCTATAAAAAGCAGCCGGCCGAACACCCGGAGAGGTGGCAGAGTGGTCGAATGCGCATGATTGGAAATCATGTGAACCGCAAGGTTCCGGGGGTTCGAATCCCTCCCTCTCCGCCAGTTTTCTCCTCTGAGGAGCGAGAATCAGAAGCTAGGTTGCCCGGTTGACTTGGGCAACCTAACATGGGTCAGCCCTCGATCATCGTCAGTCGCTTCAAAAACCGCCACGGCGCCTTCTCCTGGCGCGTCGATTGCCGCCTGAATGGCGTCCGCCTCCGCCGCATTTTCAATACCGAGGAGGAAGCCGCCGTGGAGAAGGCCGAGATAACTGTGCATGCTATCAATAGTATCCGTATGGTTTTCCTGTTTCCGCGTGTGCCCTGTAGCCTCGAGCAAACGCCCGGGCTCACGCCTTCACGGGCTCGTGCTTCCGGATGAAATCGGGGTCGAGGTCGACGCCCCAGCCGGGACCGGTGGGAACTTGGATACGCCCCTTGACGATTTTCAGCGGCGAGGTCTTGCACTCGAAGCGCACGTGGGTGTTGAAGCCCTTGAACTCATGGTGCGCCCCCGCGTTGGGCATGACCGCCGCGAAGTGCAGATTGTAGAGATAACCGAGTCCGCCGCCCGACATGTGCGGGATCACTTCCTTGCCGCAGGCCGCGCCCATTCGCGCGACTTTCATCGATCGGATCAGGCCGCCGAAATAGTAGTTGTCAGGCTGCACGACATCGAGGCCCTGGTTGGCCAGCAGCCAGCGAAAGTTCACGTAGCTCTGGTCCTGCTCGCCGTTCGCCACCGGCAGCTCGAGCGCATCGGCCACCGCCTTGATGTCCTCGAAATGGTCATACATTACCGGCTCCTCGAAGTAGGCGAATTTGTTTTCCTGGAGGATTTTTCCCACCCGAATGGCGCCCGGGACGTCGTAGTAGCCGTTCGCGTCGGCATAAAGCGTCAGCTTGGGATAGGCCTCGCGCAGCATCGGGATCAGTCGCTCGGTCTTCCCGACGGGCTCCTTCGCGTTCAAGTCGGCCGTCATGAACATCAGGTAGCCGACCTTGATCTTGAGCGCGGTAAACTCCTCCTCCGCCACCGCCGCCTTCACCCGGCGGAAATGTTCCTCCAGCGGCAGCTCGCGAAATTCTGTCGCGCGGTAAACCGCCACCTGCGGGTGGTGGAGCTCGCCGACGAGTTTCGTCACGGGCAATCCCGCCATCCGGCCGAGCAGGTCGAGGATCGCGAACTCCAGCGTCGCCAGGGGAATGCCCAGCGAGATGCCGTTGTAGCGGAAATTGAAGCCGTAGATGAAGACTTTCTCCATCAGCAGATCGAGGTCGCGCGCGTCCTTGCCGAGGAAGAATGGCTGGAGGTTGTGTAGAAAAAGCGGATACAGGCGGCTCATCGTGCTGTGGGCGACCGACACGCCCTCCGCGCCGTCCCGGGAGCGGACGCGACAGAGGAAATGGTTGCCCTGCCGCAACAGCTCGATGCGCTCGAGGATGACCGGGCTGCGGAACAGGTCCCGCTTCAGGACCGGCTGGGCGAGCGCGGCATCGAGCCTGGCCTTGCGCGCAATGACGTCGTCGCTGCCGCGATTTGCGTCGGCCGCGAGCGAGCGGCGTGCCAGCCCCCGGACGGCGAGCCCGCCCAAGGCCGCGAGGGAAAGGAATTGCCGCCGATCGGGGTTCATCACCGCGCGAGCCTTGGCGCCGCCCCGGGCCCGGCGCAACGAAATCCCTCGGCGAGGAACAGTCACCCGGGTCAGGCATGGGCGGAGGCGCGCTACGTCCTAAGGCAGTAGCGCTGCCAAGTCGGGCCGCTGTGGTTTGCGTTCGACCGACCTGCCCATGCAGGAATCCAAGACCGGCTCCCACTCATCACCCGCAAACGCCGTAAACCCGAACCGCAGACGCGCAGCGCAGCGTGGACGCGCGCAAACCAAAAAGCTGGGACGGGCAGTGAGCCGCCGTCCCTCCCATCCGCTCAGTTTTTTGCTTTCCCAGCTTTCTTCGCCGCAATGACGCGGTCGTTTTTGATCCGACGGGCTTTTCGTTTCCTAACGTTTTGAGTGCAGGCAGGCATCGCGGTAACCCAACGGGCAATGAAGACGATTGCCAGCAGAATTAAGAAACCCCTGAAAAATACGGACGGCCCAATTGGGAACCAGGAGGCGTCGCGCAGCTTGAAGAACCGCTCAATGCGCACCTCTGCCTTGCTTGGGAAAATTTCGCTTTATAGAGCGATTCATCACGGCCGAAGACGGACGTTTTTTGACGGTTCGTTTGCGGAATGCGTTTCCGCCGCCATCGGCAACGGAGTTTCCCCCTGCGACCGAGCGTCGTTCTGGGTATAAAACCTGTCATGCGAAAGCAATTTGAGCCGGTGCACCGCCAGGCTCAAATCCGCGAACTTGCTTCTGGCCGCTTCGTCTCCGTTGCCGGATTCCATGCGCTCGGAGGTCCGGTGAAAGCGCTCGCCCAAGGCCCGGTGTTCGTCCGTGTCGCCCAACTCGCGCAATAAGCGGCGAACCTTGTCTGCCCGTCGCCTGGCGCTTTTGACGAGCGGCAGGGCGGCGTCGAACGTAGTTCGACCGGCCTTCGCGTCCTTAAACAGCTGGCACTCGAACGTGCGGCATTGCCTCGGTCGCTCCGCATAGAGCCGGCACGTGCGATCCTCGCACAAGGCCGAACAGGGCTGGGGAAATCGACTGACAGGCTGCTTGCCGCGTGAAACCGAAACCGGCAACCCCAGCGCTTTCAATTTCCCGCCATCGTCGCCCGGCTCGAGTTTAACGAGATCGAAGAGTGTTCCGTCGCAGCACAGTCCGCACGCGCGGCAAAGTTGTTCGCCTGATATCACGGCTCCCAGCATCCGCCAGGAGGCCAATCGGAGGCAAGGCGGCGATGAGGCCATGAGCGCGGACCTCTTACGGACGCCGACCGCCGTGCTGTCCCGTGCTGTCTCCAGGACGGGGAGCGCCTGGATCAAATCATCAAATCCCGGCGGTCAACGGCGTGGCGGCGGCGACCTTGCCAAGATCGGCGAGGCCCCGCTCGAACGGCGGGCCGCACATCGTGTCGCAGTCCATGAACACGCTGATCGCTTTGCCCAGGAAGCCGTTTTTGCCATACATTGCCCATGTGACGACCGTCTTGTCGCCGAGCGGCTTGAACGTGAATTCGACCGTGCTGGTGCCCTCCATCGGGCGCTTCCAATCCATGCGCAGGCACACCCGTTCACCGGGCTTGCTCTCAATGATGGTCGCCGAGCCCGCGCCGATATCACTATTTCCGTCCCAACTGCAGGTGGCGCCGACGCCCGACGAGGGACCGGTGTAGGTGTTCTTCACGTTGGGATCGACCTTCAGAAATGGATTCCACGTGTTGAATTTCCGGTGGTCGTTGACCTGTGCGAAGAGCGCGGCCGGCGATGCGGCCAAGGTCGCGCTGCGTTCGATGCGGAAATCCGCCGGGCGAGTAGCGACATAAGCCAGGAACAACGCGATGACGGCCGCGAGGCCGAGGAAGATATTCTGAATCATAAGGGCGAGAATTGGAGGTCGGTGAAAGGTGCGTGCAGTGCGATCAGGTTTCGGGCCGACATTCGGCCGCACACCCTCACAACGAACGAACGACGCAGGAACGGACATCGCCGCAGAAAAACGTGGCGTGGCAGACGATTGAGGCGCGCGCCGTCTCGCAGGCAGTTTGGGACTGGTATGATTTCCCTTACTCCCATCGTCCGGAAAAAAGATTACTCACGTGGCCACCTCGTTCGGAACTGCGTCGCGTGTCGTCGGTCGATTGTGCTGCAACCTCGAGCTTAGCTCGATGGCTGCAAAGTTGAAGCTGGACCTGGCGGGCTCGCGCAAGCGAGCCCGCCTTGTTTTTGGCCCGGCGCACTAAACTGGGCGGCCCGCACACCCCTCACGAGGCCATTCCCTGGCCCCGACTTGCAAAGGAGCACACCTCCCGCCCGCTGCCGCGTATCACACGCTGCCGAGTTGCCATTCCGCAGGCATCACCTGAGATTCGCCGCCCAACAAAATGTCCGGCGATCTCTCCGAGCTCTACCCGCAGGTCATTCTCGACCACAACAAACGGCCGCGGAATCGCGGCAAGCTGCCCACCGCTAACCGCGTGGCGCACGGCGACAACCCGACCTGCGGCGACCAGTGCAGCGTCTACCTCCGCCTCGACGGCGACCGCATCGCCGAGATTTCCTTCGACGGTTCCGGCTGCGCAATCTCGCAGGCGAGCGCTTCGCTCATGACCACGCAGGTGAAGGGCAAGACCGCCCCCCAGGTCGAGGCGATGTTTCACGATTTCCACAAAATCGTGACGACCGGCGAGGCCCCGGAAGAGATCAGCGACCTCGCCGCCTTCGCCGGTGTGCATACCTTTCCCGCGCGCATCAAATGCGCCACGCTCGGCTGGCATGCGACGCTCAATGCCCTCCACGGCGACCCGACGCCCACGACGACGGAGAGTCATACGGACTGAAGTGCCTTTCTCGTAATCGTGCTCTTACTCTTGCTCTTGCTCGAAACCGAAAGAGCTATGGCCGAACTCGATTAAGATTACGATTAAGAGCACGAGCACGATTCTACCCATGCCTTCCTGGTCCACCGTTCGCGCCGACTTCCCCATCCTGCACCAACAGGTAAACGGGAAACCGCTCGTCTATCTCGATAATGCCGCGACCGCGCAAAAACCGCGCGCCGTGATCGACGCGCTGGTCCGCTACTACGAGCGCGACAACAGCAACGTGCACCGTGGCCTCCACGCGCTCTCGATGCGTGCGACCGATGCCTACGAGGGCGCCCGCGCCCGCCTCGCCAAGTTCATCAACGCCGCGGATCCCGCGGAAATTATTTTCACCCGGGGGACGACCGAGAGCATTAACATCGTCGCGCGCAGTTTCGGCGGCCGGCTCCGCCCGGGCGACACCATTCTCCTCACCGAGATGGAGCACCACTCCAACCTCGTGCCGTGGCAGCAGATCGCCAAGGCCACCGGCGCGACGCTCCGTTACCTGCCCGTCCTCGGTCACAACGCCGAGGGCGGCCTCGACCTGGCCGCCCTCGATACGCTGCTCACCCCGCAAGTGAAGATCTTCGCCTTCACGCACATCTCGAACACGCTCGGCGGCATCAATCCCGTCGAGGAGCTGTGCCGCCGCGCTCGTGCGGTGGGGGCCGTCACCGTGGTCGACGCCGCCCAATCGATCGGCCACGGCCCCTTCGACGTGCGCGCACTCGGCGCTGATTTCGTGGCGTTCTCCGGCCACAAGATGTGCGGTCCCACCGGCATCGGCGTGCTCTATGGCCGTCGCGCTTTGCTGGATACGATGGCACCCGATGAGACCGGCGGCGGCATGGTGGTCAGCGTGGATTTCGAAGGTGCGAAATGGAAACCCGCGCCCGAGCGCTTCGAGGCCGGCACGCCCAACATCGCCGACGCCATCGCACTCGGCGTCGCCTGTGACTACCTTGATGGCCTTGGCCGCGCGGAGATCGCCCGGCACGACGGCGAGCTCGCGGCCCTCGCCTACCAGAAACTCGCGACGCTTCCGGGCATTCGCCTGCTGGGCCCGTCGAGCGCTCGCAGTGGGCTCGTGAGCTTCGCATTCGCGGACGTGCATGCGCACGATATCGTGACCTTTGCCGACGAAGACGGCATCGCGCTGCGCGGCGGCCATCACTGCAACCAGCCCTTGATGCGCAAGCTCGGCCTCACCGGCACTACGCGAGCGAGTTTCTACGTGTATAACACCGCCGATGAAATCGACGTGCTCGTCGCGAGCCTGCGGCGGATTCTGAAGTTCTTCGGCACGAGTTGAGGAGGTCGGCGCGACCGAGGTCGACGCCGGCCAATTCACTGAGGCGCGCGGGGGGCGGCTCTTGCGACGGACGCGGTAAGAGCCGGAAAGGTGGAGCGGCTTGACCTCAAGCCGCTTCAGGACGTGCGACCTTCGAACGAGATTCAAGCGCCTCCAGTCAGCGGCTTGGGGTCAAGCTGCTCCACCTTCGTTCCAGAAACGGCAGTTGAAACGCGAAGGCCGCGGAGCACGCAGAGGACAACCCATCATTTAGACCCGATGGTTCGGTCACCCAATCTGTGAGTCTTTACGTGCGCGTTTTCTGCTTCGCACGACTCCATTTTTCTACCACCGCTTGCGGCTCGCCGCTGCCATCATGCGGCGTTCCCGCGTTGCGTGCTCACGTTTGAGAACCTCCTCCAGCGCCGCATCGTGCCGGATCACACGTTCTTCAGGAGTGAGAGCGAGCAAGGCATCCATTAGTTCAAGATCAAATCCCGCCCTACGCGCGTCCTCGATCGCGATCGCTTGGGTCCAGTTCATAGAGTCGTTGCTTCGTAAGAATTCGGCGGCCTCGTGCACCCAGCTTCCTATCTCGCCTCGAACACCCCCACGAACGCCTTCGGCACCACGGCGACGCTGCGGCAATTTTTCGCCTCCAACACCCTCGCGGCCCACTTGTTCACTTCCTCACGCGTGATCTCATCCATCACGCCGCCCTTCAGCGCCACGATCTCCTCGATTTCCTCCGGCCGTTCCTGCGCGCGCATCAGCGTATTCACCAAAAAACTATTCTC
>JANPIT010000252.1:0-1930 GCA_031425115.1 Opitutaceae bacterium
TCGTTCCGCCATTCGAAACGGCCGCGCGCGGAGCGCACGACCCACCTTCGGACTGAATCGCTCCGGCTTGGTTTGCATGGCGCGAACGCGAACGGCATTGCGCCGCGCGGCGGGCACGTATGGATTCCCTGCGTTGCCCCAATGAATGTCCATCATCTGGAGCTCTTCTATTATGTGGCGCGGCACGGCGGGATCAGTGCGGCGGTGCGCCACATGCCGTATGGCATTCAGCAGCCGGCGGTGAGCAGTCAGGTCCTGCTACTGGAAGAGGATCTGGGGGTGAAACTCTTCGAGCGGCAGCCGTTCAAGCTCACACCCGAGGGCGAGGAGCTCATGGCGTTTGCGCAGCCGTTTTTTGAGAACCTCGACTCCGTCTCCGCCAGCCTCAGCAAACGGGCGGCGGCGCAACTGCGGTTCGGCTCGTCCGAATTAATTTTGCGCGAGCATCTGCCCGCGGTGATCCAAGAAGTGAAAAAGAAATTTCCCGCGCTGAAATTAATCATGCGCACGGGCTTTCAACCGCAGCTCGAGACGCTGCTGAAGGCCGGCGAACTGGACCTCGCCATTGTGACGGCGATGCACGGACGTCCCGTGCCGGGGCTGCGACGCCTGCCCTTTGTGCGCATTCCGCTCGTGCTGCTCGTGCATCGTGATTCCCCGATCCGCTCGGCCAAGGAATTGTGGGCGCGGAAACGGATCGACGAACCGCTGATCAGCCTCCCGGCGCCGGACAGCGTGTTTCAACAGGGGCTGAAGCGTTTGGGCGTCGAGTGGAAGCCATCGGTCGAGGCGACGTCGCTCGAGCTGGTGACGTGGTATGTCGCGAACGGCCACGGCATCGGAGTGCAGCTCAACGTCCCTGATGTTTTGCGCCACGCCGACGTGCGCGTTGTGCCGCTCCCCGGTTTCGATTCCGTGGAAATCATTGCGCTGTGGCGCGGCGAACCTACGCCGGTGATCCGCGCGGTGGTCGCCGCCTCGCAGCGTTACGCGAAGCAGGCGTGGCCCGAGATGGCGTGCGACGAGCCGATGCCTTGAGGGGGAAGCCGGACGGTCGCTGCGTTCAAACTCGCCGCTTGAGGCCAGCCATGTGATCTAGGCATGGCGCGCTCGTCCTAGCACCACGGCGAGGCGGTCGAAGTTTTGTTCGTTGGCGACGGCGATGAAGGATCCGAGCTTTTCGACCTCGCGGCGGTCGTCGAAGACCATCCGCCACGTCAGCCGCGTCTGGTCAGCGGCGACCGGCTCGAACGTCATCGTCGTTGTAAACCGGTGCATTGGCCGCTGGTGGATGAACACGATGCGGTGCGGTCGATCGATTTCGGCAAAGTCGCTTTCGTTCGGGTAGTCGGTGCCGTCGGGTGCATGCATCACGAGGCGCCACGCGCCGCCGGGGCGCAGATCGAATTGGTTAATCGTGTTTCGAAAACCGTCCGGGCCCCACCATTGCGCGAGGAGCTTGGGGTCGGCGAAAGCGCCGAAGACGGCCGCGGGCTGAGCCGGAAAAACACGCGAGCTGACGATCTCGTTGTCGGGTGCGATGGGGGACATGAGAGTGACGGAAATTTCTTGGACAGGATTTGCAGGATTCAAGGCAAGATTACCTGAGACAGGATGGGACAGGATTTGCTCAATGCTGGAGACCGTTGCGGGCTGCTCTATCTGTTCATCGCGGCCTTCGGCGCGGGGAAAAACGATGGCGCATGCGGTCGGTTTGGCGGATGCGGCTTCCGACCTCAATCAGGGCTTGGGGGCTGGGATGATGGGCATCCGCAGATGCAGGCTCGCGAGTGGGGCGAGGCTCACGGTGATGTCACGCGCCGGGTCGCCCGCGCCCGTGTGCAACACAAGTTCGCGCGGGCTGGGCGTCACCCGAAAGAACAAACTGCCATCGATGCTTTGGCCCGGCGCGAGCGTGAGGGGCAGCACG
>JANPIT010000253.1:0-2414 GCA_031425115.1 Opitutaceae bacterium
TGTGCCTCGTGTCGGTGACCGTGCCTGAATCCACCGTGTAGCCGTCGCGATTGCTGCGGTCGCCACGCTCCACCCGCAGGTCGGTCTTCGCCGGCAGCGTGCGAGCGATCATCATTTCCCACGCGCGCAAGATGATTTCGGGGCGTCCGGCAATCACGCGGTCGCTGTCGTCGCTCCAGTGTTTCAACAACGCCTTCTCGTGCGCGCCGCCGACTTTGTCGCCCGTCGGCTTCGGGTGCGCTGCCGTCCAGACGGTGATCTCGGTGGGCTGCGACACGACGAAATCGCGCTCCAGCACCGGCTCACTCAAACCCAGCTTGAAGTGCTTGTTGATGAAACCATACATCGTCGTCCGCGAGACGTGATTATAGTTGTGCAGCCAGTGGACGTTGAAGGTCGCCATCAGGTTGTCGGGCTTGCCGAGCTTCGCCCACACGTTCTTCAGGTCGGGCCAGCCTTTCTTCTCCAGCTCCTTCGTCCAGTCGTTCGCCGCCGTCAGACCCAGCGGCTTCGGGGCAAACGCCGCCGCAAGGTCGATGTTGCCCTGGTCGACGCGCAGGTAGGGCGCGTTCTCGCAGGTGCACCCACCCTGCATCGCGGTGCTGACCATTACCGCGGGAAATGACGCTGCGATCCGGTCGTCGATCGCGGCGAGCGCAAGAGTCTGAGTCGCGCCGCCGCTCTCGCCCGTGATGGCGATCCGCGCGGGGTCGACGCCCGCGACCGTCAGCAAGAAATCCAGCGCGCGGAGGCTGTTCCACGTTTGCAGGCCAAAGCTCGTTTGCAGCCGCAGGTCCGCGGCGGCGGCGAACAGCCCGAAGGTGCCCGGCGCCTGCCCGTTCAGCTCCGGCCGCCGGCCGCTGCGGTGCTGCGCGACCTGGATACTGTCAGCATAGCCGAGCATGTCGTAGAAAAACACCGCGCAACCCATGCGGGCGAGTTGGACGCAGCGCGCGTGCAGCGGAGCGCGCGCGCCGCTTTCCCAACGCTCCGCGCCGATCGCCAGCGCCTGCTTCGTCGCGGCGGAATCCGCGCCGTTGTCCTGATCTCGAGCCTTGGGCCAATGCCCGTGCGCCGAGAGAATACCGGGCATCTTCCCATCCGCCGGACGATTCTTCGGCAGGTAGAGGCTGCCCGTCACGTAGTGGCCGGGAAACGATTCGAAGAACACGCGATCGATCGTGTAGTCATCGCGGTCCACCCGACCGTGCACCACGGCGTTGAGCGGCGTTTTGCTCGGCAGCGGAAACAATCCCGCCGCGAGGAGAACGCGTTCGCGAATCTCCTTCTTCCGCGCCGCCCACGACTCGGGCGTGATCGGGCCGATGTCCTTGAACGGAAAATAACTCGTGTTGAGCTCGACCAGGGGCCGCGGATACGACGGCGCGGCCGGCGACGGAGCGTTTTGCGCGAAAGCCGGGCCAGCCACGAGCGCAGCCGCGAGAAGGGGGGCGGAAAGCAGTTTCATTTTCGGGGGATGCGCCAAGCCCAACGCGAGCGGACGCGTTTTGAAATGTTAAATCTCTACTTCGGTCGCACCTCGAATCTGAAACCATTCGTGTCCGCTTTGGGCGGCTGAGTATACTTCGTTCGCGGTTCGACGTTCTGGTGTTCGGAGCGAGTCAACCCGTTAGCCTTGGTGGGTTCGACTTTCCGGAGCTCGTAGCGATTCGCCGCGGCTTCGAAGCTCTTCGGCGTCTCCTCGGCTTCGTCACCGATCGCGGCCAGGGTCAACGCCTCCTCCTCAACCTTGAAGAAGGCTCGGACAACGTGGCCGATCTTGACCGGCTGTGAGGGTGAACGAGCCGTGATGGTGGCATGTAACTGTTTTCGGTCTTTGTCCGCCGGGAGGGTCAGTGTCGTCTCAAACCAAAAGTTCCGGTCGCGGTGAAAGCGGAGTTCATTGCCGGCGATCGTGACGGTGACCTTCTTTTGCAATTTATCGCCGACGAGGAGTCCCTCCCATGTTCCTTGGAGAAGTGGAAGTGCAGCGCATTTGGCGTCGGCGGGCGGTTGCTCGGCTGCGTTGGCGCTGAGACACCCGACGACGCAAAACGAGGTGATAAGAGGGCGAAGTAGTTTCATGGCCTGAATGGTTCGGCGGCTGCGTGGGTTGGCAGGAATGTGCGTGACCGCCTTAGGTGTCCTCCTGGAAGTGCTCGACTACGATCTCGATCTTTTGCGCGATGCTATATAGGCGCGGCCTTGACCACGTTTGCTGATCACGACGCCTCATTTATACCCAAATCTGGATCACCTCTGGGAAGACGGCGCCACCAGCGCCAAACTGCCATTTCGGGTAATGCCAGCCTCCGAACCGATCCTGCCAGGCGAGTATATTGTAACCCACGCGCGCCCGTGCGAGGCGGCCGGCGGTATATCCCCGTCGAATCAACTCGGGTTCAGGCCAGGCG
>JANPIT010000254.1:0-1741 GCA_031425115.1 Opitutaceae bacterium
GGCGGTGGCTTTTGTTGGAGGCATGGTTTTCTGGCAGTCACCGAAAGTTCGCTCGCGTGCCACGGTCCTCGTGCTGGAAGCGGGTGAACGCACCCGCCCGATTATGTGGCGGGCGGCATGGGAATTATTTCGGGCCGCGCCGATGTTTGGCGCCGGGGCGGGCAGTTATAACGTCGTCTTCGAGCGGCACCGGCCGGAGCGATTCGCGGACGAACCGCTTTGGGCGCATAACGAGTATCTGAATACGTTGAGCGATTACGGGGCGGTTGGCGTCGGGCTGTTGTTCGGAGCGGTGCTCGTGGTTATCGTGCAAAGCAGGCGGCGACAGAGGGAAAATGTGCCGCGCACAGGTAACTGGTTGGATTCGCCTCTCGTGATTTCGGGCGTCGGGGTGGGGTTGGGGGCATTTGGCCTCCAGATGGGACTTGAGTTTCACCTCAAGATTCCGGCGTTGGCTCTCAGTGTTGCCACGATGGCGGGATTGGCCGTGGGCAGTCGATGGCCGTGCGCCGGGGCGCTCGACCAGGGAAATAAGCGCGCGCTCGCGACGATGAGCGGGTGGGCGGCGATCATTGGGAGCGTAGGGCTTTTGCTTTGGTCCGTTCCGCTGCTGCGCGCGGAAGGGTTCAGACAATCGGGCCGACGGATCGTGGATGCGCTCGCGCAGATCTCGCAGGATAGTCCGGTTTTCGAGCGTGATGTCGCCCGGGCGATCTCGGCGTTGCAACGCGCGACTCAGCTCGACGCGCGCAATGCCCAAGCGTGGTCGGATCTGGCCTACGCGACCGCGTTGAGGGGAAATCTTGAGCCCGCGCGCCGGGTGGAGTTTGGCCGGGACGCCGAAGCGGCAGCGGAACGCGCGCTGCGCGAATCGAAAATTAGTAGTGAATTTTGGATTCGCCGCGGCATCGCACGCGACATTCAGGGGCGTTGGGAAGATGCCGGACCGGACTTCCAGCACGCCGTAAGGCTCGCTCCCACCAACGCCTACGCGTGGTTTCATTATGCTGAACATCTCTACCGTTTTAACGGGGCGCGAGGAGCAGGTTTAGCCGCGCTCGAGACTTGTTTACGCCTTGACCCGGGAAATGCGCCGGGGCTAGCTTTGCGCCAGCGTTTGGCAATTGAACTGAAGCCAAATTAGGCGGATTTCCATGCATCACCGATTCCTCCTGCGGCTCCTGTTGGGCGTGTTTTTCGCTGCGGTTTCATTGCGCGCACAAGCTCCCGGGACCGCTGCCGCCGCACCTGCGGTGATGCCACCTGGCTTGGTGCTCGTGGCGAAAGTCACCGGCGACGCGTGGATGACCCGCCCCGGCAATCCGCAGGAAAAGCTCGCGGTTGACATGCAGGTCCCGCAGGCCGCGAAGATCAATACCGGCAATAATGCGTCGGTCGTCCTAGTTTTTTCCAACGGTGCTCAAACTCAACTGGGGTCCGATACCGAACTCGTGCTGGAAGAGTTCCTGCAGGACCCATTTGCGAACACCATCAAAGTTTCGGAATTGGATGCCGAGCCATCGGTCTCCCAAACCAAGCTTGCGCTGAATCGCGGCGAGCTAGTGGGTAACGTAAAAAAACTCACGCGCGGCCCGCGTGAATCTTCATTTACGGTGAAGACCCCCGTTGGTGCCGCCGGTATTCGCGGCACAACCTTCCGCATTTTGTTTCGGCCCTCAGGCACTGGGCAGGCATTCAACTTTCAGCTGACGACGGCAGAGGGTAACGTAGCCTTCACTCA
>JANPIT010000255.1:0-4497 GCA_031425115.1 Opitutaceae bacterium
GGAACCGCTCTCGGTCACATTGCGGACGTTGAGCTGGAAACGGGCGCCGATGCGGTCTTTGAAAAAGCGGGTCCGATAGCTGAGCGACAAATCGAAATTGCTACGCGCCTCGTCGTAGACGGGCTTGTTGACGTCGAGGCGACGCACCGCGCCGTCCGGGTCAGGCGGGCCGCCGAGATAACCAATCGCGCCCTTGCTGGCCCAGCGCCACGTGCCGCCGACGTCCATAGCGCGAAGCCATTTCCGATCGCCCGCGATCCCGGCCAAGCGGTAATTCGTAATAAAGTTGAAGGTGTATTCCCGCGTTTGCGGCTTCTTCTTGCCCTGCGTCGTGATCGCCAGATCGAGCGGCGTGCGGACGTTGGTAAAGTAGTAGGCAGACGGGACGTCGCCACCATCGGCGGTGTCCCACCAAAGTTGACCCTGCGGATTCCGAATCGTGGTCCAGATCGGCAGGCGCTCATCGATGTAGCGTTGAATGTGGACGGACACGCCGGAGTCGATCGCCTCCTGCTGATTCGCAGTGACCTTCATCGTCCAGTTGCGCGTGGGATTCATCTGCATTTCGAGCTCCCAGCCCCGCGAGAGCGAATTGCTGGAATCGTTGATCGACTTCCCGTCGAAGGCCGCGATCCGCTCGAGTGAGAACCCGATATCTCTCGCGGCCTGCGCCTGGGCCTGGCCGAGCGTCAGCGCGGGATTCCGCTGCAACGCCCAGTTCGTCGCCGACTGGAAGAGATCGAAATTCCGCGTCTGCCCCGGAATGTCGAAATCAATGCTGACCGCGCGCGTGCCAAGCACACCGGTGCCACCGCGCTTGTCGATCTGCAGCGTCTCCTGGTGCGTGAGCCGCATGAAGAAACGATTGTCCAACATCGAAAGGCTGAAGCCGTATTCCTTGGTCTCGGCCTGCGGATTCGCGAGCTCGCCAAGATAAACGTTGAAGGCGACGTCCGCCGGCCGGAAAGAATTGGACTCGTTGTAGTGAACCGCAAAGCCGCGCACGGCTTCCGTCACAGCCTTCCCCACGCCGGTGCGGCCCTCTTGCTGCACGAAGGGCAGGGACCGGAAAGGCTTCAGCACGGCGCCCTTGGTCTCGGTTTTTCCGGAGCGCCATTTCTTGTCGCGGCCAAAGTGGCTTTGATCGTCCAGGAGCGACGTATCGGGGAAGCCGTCCGCCAGATTGGGAATCGGCAGTTGCTGGCTGGTGAAAACCCGGTCTTCGCGCTGGCCATACGTGGTGACGAGGTGGTCGTTCAACAGGAAACTCTGCAGGGTGAGGCCCTGGGTGTTCGTCTTCCGCTTCTGGGCGTTGAGAGCGAAATAGCGTTCTTCCACCGTCGAATCGAGGGTCGTCCATCGCGTGGGGTCGCCGCCGTTCACGGCCGGCGTCGCTTCCAGATAACGCACCGGGAAAGCGCCGGAAACTTTGCCAGCCCCGGCATTCGCATAGTCGATGTTACCGCCGACGGCATCGCCCATGTAATAGCGGGTAAACGTGCTCGACTCGTTACGCACGCGGCTGGCACCTGCCGCTGCCGCCGGATTGAGCGGCCCGACATTGGTCACGAAGTCGCGGTAACGGTAACCGTTGTTGCCCACTTCGAAATTGGTCACGTGTTCCCTATACACAATGCCGCGGTGCAGACCGATCCACTTGAGCAGACTGGTTTCTTTGCGGAGATCGAGCTGGTGCGCAATTTGCGCGCGATAGTTGTCGTTGAAAACCGGTTTGCTAAACGCCTGGGGCTGGACGCCGCCGATATAGGGACGTCCCACGAAAGGATTCGGGGTGCCGTCCAAGTGACGTTCGGTGGCGTCGATCAACACGGTCGTGCCAACGCCGTCCAACTGACCGATGTGCTGGCGTTGATAGTTTTGTTGATCCTCTCTGCGCCAGGATAACTGCACGTCCGTGCGATTGCGCGGCGTATTGAAGATCCCTTGATCGATGCTCGCGTTCCAAATGGTGGCGCTGCCGGTCGCAAAACCGGAGGCGGCGAGATTGATCTCCTCCCAGTTGTAGAAGGATTTGTCCGTGGTGCCGACGACCTTGTAGAGCGGACCGGCGGTGTTGATCCCGCTGCTCTGCACGACCTGCGTCAGAGTATTGCTGGTGTTGAGATTGGTATTCGTCGGCGCGAGTCCGCGAATCTGGTATTGGATGGCACCGTTATCGATGTATTGGCCGATGCGGACATTCGAGCTGCCGATGGTGGCGAGGCCCACGGGCAACTGATTGATGTTCGTGATCGGCGCCGACCGCACGCCGCGCACCTGAAACGTGCGTGTGATCGGATCGTAGGTCGGGCTGCCGGCCGCAATCCAGGGCGTCACGGCGTCACGCGGGGTGATCGAGTTGGCGCGCTGTGCATACTGCGAGAAACGCTCCACCGACGCGCTGAACGTGGTCTTCGAAAAGGGCTTGGCCGTAATGGAAATCTGCTGACGGTTATTGCGTTCGACCGACGGCTTCCGCTCGTAGCCGATCTCGTTGTAAACCGCTGAAAATCGCAGCGCGAGTTTGTCCTTAATCAAGGGCCGGTTCAGGTCGAGACTCGCGCGGAAGCCGCCGTAGCTGTCGACCCGCCCGATGAGCGTGGTGACGGCGCGCGAAAGATTTCCGCGGCTGGTGACGAGGTTCACGGTGCCGCCGCCCTCGCTCAAACCCGCGAGGCTGGAGTTCGGGCCGCGCGCAATTTCGACCGCATCGATATTGTAGGTGTCGATTGGAATGGTGCTGCTGGCGGTGAACCCGCCGACCGCGATCGTGGCGGCGCTCAGGCCACGCATACGATTCGCGCCGGTGGGATTGCCCGCGACGTTATCGTAATCGCCGCGACCGTCGTTCGTGAGATCAGTGAACTGCCCCGTGCCCTCGGTGCCGATCTCGTAGAGGAAGATGTCGTTGATATCGAGCGCCGCGGTGTCCTCCAACTGCTGCTTGGTGACGACCGAGATCGAGCCCGCAAGATCTTCGAGGCGGGAATTCATCCGGGTCCCGGACAGCGTGTTGGAGGCGGAGTAGCCGCGATCACTGCCGGCGCTCACTTCAAAGGGCGACAGCTCGATGACATTTCCCTTTTCGCCTGCGGTCGTGGAGCTGGCCGGGGTGGCCGCGCCCGCCGCCCGCGCCTCGTCGGCCTGCATCGCGGCAGTTTCAGCGGGATCGAGCCGGCCATTTTTGTTGGCGTCGTAGCGAAGGAGGTTGCGGGCATCTTGAGCCGCACTGGACGACGTGGACACGGGCTGCGCAGAGATCGAGCTCGCGCCCACGATGGCGCAAAACGGCAGCACCAGGCGCCGACGCAGGAAAAAGGGAATGAGGGAAGTGTTCATGGGGAGGTCAGCAAGGCGGGAACCGAAGGGATGTGGTTGGCTCCCCCACGCGGTGATGTCGCCGCGGCGGTCTGGGGAAAACCAAACGGAGCTGAGCGACTCCACGCAGCAGAAACGCCGCGAAGAAAACGAGGGGAGCAAGGGGCAGGAAGAGGCGTAGCGGCGGCAGCACCTGCCGCAATGGCCGCTCCGGTCTGACAGTCGGGCAAAACCGCTGAATCGCATGCACGAACGCGCGCCCGTCGCACCGCGGCAGTGTCGTCCGTCAGTTTTTTATCAGACCGCGGCGCTGCGCCACCGCGCGGACCATCGCGAGATTTCGGCGCGCCTCGGGGTCATCCGGATTCAGGCGCAAGGCCTCTTCGTAATGTCCGATTGCCTCCGCGATCCGGCTTAACCGGATGAGGGCGTTGGCGATGCCGGTGTGAAACATCGCGGCCTGACCGGGCTCGAGGCGAAGCGCGGCCTCGTAATGCGAGAGGGCTTCGGCGGGTCGGTTGGCCTCGATCAGGGCCTCGCCGAGTGCGGCGCGCGCGCCGGCATCTCTCGGATCCAACACGACGGCGTCCGTGAAATGCGCCAATGCCTCCCCGCCGCGGCCTGCAGCCGAGAGCACCATGCCGATCACCACGCGCGTCTGCGCATGCTTCGGATTCAGCCGTTGTGCCGCACGCAGCCGGGCGAGGGCATCGTCAAAGCGGCCGATCTCGGCGAGGGCCCGGCCGAAACGCAGTTGCTCCTCCGCCGCGAGGAGACCGCCACGGGACGCCGCCTCGTAGTGCGCCACGGCCTCGGGCCCGCGACCGAGCCGGATCAAGGCGGAGGCGAGATTTACGTGGGTATCGTTGGAGTTTGGTTCCACGCGCAACGCTGCCTCGTAATGCGACACGGCCTCTTCCGGCTTGCCCTGCTGAAGCAAGGCGCCCGCGAGATTAAAGTGGGCGGCGCCGTAGCTCGGCTCGAGGCGGAGCGCCGTGCGATAGTGGGCAATCGCCTCCGCGGCGCGACCGCCCGCGGAAAGAGCGTTGGCGAAGTGGTAATGAGCGCGGGGATTCGCCGGCACTTTCTTGACCGTGTCTGACCAAATCGTGAGCGCGCTGTCGTAGTCGCCGTTGCGGCGCACGGTCAGTCCGCCAATGAAAACCGCGAGCGCGAAGA
>JANPIT010000256.1:0-6812 GCA_031425115.1 Opitutaceae bacterium
AGCGCGCTCGACAGCGACAGCGAGGCCAAGGTTCAGCTCGCCCTCAAACAGCTGATGCCCGGCAAAACCGTCCTAATCATCGCGCACCGCTTCTCCACCATTCGCGACGCCACGAAGATCCTCGTCTTCGAACGCGGCGAAATCGTTGCAACGGGCAGCCATCCCGAGCTCTACCGCGACAGCCCGCTCTACAAATCGCTCTACGATCGCCAGACCAGTAGCGCGGTGCTGCCCGCCGCGCTTTGATGCCCACTGCCTCGCCTTTCGACGTCACCAAGTCGGCCGGCATCGAGACGGCACCGCTCGCGCGTGGTCTGGCCCCTCACCGCGCACCGCGGGTGCTCGTCATCCGCCGGCGCTACCTCGGAGATATTGTGCTCCTCGGCAGCGTGCTCCGGAATCTCCGTATCCGATGGCCGGATGCATGGATCACCGTCCTCACCGAGGCGGCCTATGCCGGAGTCGTGCCGCTGAATCCCGATGTCGACGCCGCGCTCACCTTTCCCCGCCGCGGCCTGGCTTGGCTGCGCTTCGTCCGCGCCGTGCGCAGCACCGGCTACACGCATGTCCTCGATTTCGACAACACCGACAAGACTGCGCTCGTCACCGGTCTCACCGGCGCCGGCACCCGTGCTACCTTCGATCGCGAGTTGATTCCTTTCCGCCATCGCTGGATCTACACGCACACCGCGAAAGTCACCAACGCGTTCTACGACGCGAATCACATCACCGACACCTACCTCGCCCTCCCCGCTGCCATGGGAGTTCCGATCGTCTCCCGCGAAGTGCGGCTCGTGCCGACCTCCGACGCCATCACGGCCGCACAGCGGCTCATCCCGCGCAGCGGTAACAAGGTCCTCGTGCACCCCGGCACACGCAGCGCGTTTCGCATCTGGCCGGTGGAGCGCTTCGCCGCGATCTGCGATCGCCTGCAGGACAAACTTGGCGCGCAGGTTTTTCTCACCGCCGGGCCGGGCGAACAGCCGCTGGTCGCCGAAATCAAGGCCCACGCCAAAACCCACCTTGTCACCCTCGAGGCCCCGCGCGATGTCAGCGGCCTCGCCGCGCTGCTCGCGCAATTCGACGCCCTGCTCTGCCACGACAGCGGCCCGATGCACATCGCGGCTGCGGTCGGCACGCCCGTCGTCGCCCTCTTCGGCTCACAGAACGCGACCATCTGGCGCCCACTCGGCGCTCGCCACACGACGCTGCAGCCCTCGCTCCCCTGCACTTGTCTTGGCGCCGCCGCCCCCGGCCCCTGCGTGCCCAGCGATTCCTATCGCAGCTACTGTGTCCGCCACGTCGCCACCGACGACGTCTTCGCCGCCATCACGCGCACCCTCGCCGTCTCCTAAAGTGTCACCCAATAGGTGACACTTTCCGCGGTTCCAAGTCAGGCAAAGGAGCTAACTGTCACCTATTAGGTGACACTCAATGCCCGCTTCCGTCTGTGGGATGGCGGCATTGGCGCCGCAGTGTCCAAATGCGGCGACGAAACGCCGCCCGCACCTCACATCCGAAACGCGATGATCGTGCCGGCTACGCCGACGATTTCCGCAAAGCGGCCGGACTTGATTTCCTCGAAGATTGCGCGCGTCACGCCATCGGCGCGGCTGCCGAAATCATGAAACGCGATTACGCCGCCTCGTTTCACGAATGGCGCCCACGCCACGATATCCGCTTTGCACGCGTCGTAAGAATGGTCACCGTCGATGAAGATGAAATCGATCGTCCCCCGTTTCGCCTCGAGCTGACGCGCCGCTGCAAGCGAGTCGCTCACCACCGGCTCGCTGCGCGGCGTGAAGCCCAGCGCCGCAAAATTCGCCCGGAAAATTTCCAGCGTGCTGTTCGCACCCAACGACCGGAAATGCCGGTTATACCACGCGGCATCCTCCCCGCACGTCGACAGCCCCTGAAAATTATCCACCGCGAAAATCTTCGCTCGCTCGCCCTTCAGCCCGCCCGCAATGAAGCAGGTCGACGCACCCATCCACGAACCCACTTCGATGACTTGCGCATCGGCCGGCAGATCACTCGCGAGCTGAAACAAATAACCGCGCTCCGGAAAGCTGCCCATGTCGTCTTGCTTGAAGTGCTGCGCGATCCGCAACCATTCGCCCCAGTTCAAATCCGCCCGCCGCTTGCGCGCGCCCCGCAGATAACGCCCGCTCTTCTGCGCGAAGCGCACGTCGCGAACGAGAGGCCAGTGCTTGAACGCCATAAGTAGGGCAGCTCTCTGACCTGCCCCCGCTCAACTGGCAAGCGCGGTGCCCGCTGACCCGGCGGAAACCAACGGGATATCCTCAAAAAGGGATTCCGCTTCCCTCATTCCGTGTATTCCGTGTGTTCCGTGGCCCTCTCAGCTGCCGCTTCCATCAAAGTCACCGTCGCGATTCCCACCTACAATCGCGCCGATTTTTTGCGGCAAACCCTCGCCGGCATCACCGCGCAACAATTCCCGCGCGAGCACTACGAGGTCCTCGTGATCGACAACAACTCCACCGATCACACGGCGGCCGTCGTCGCAGAATTCAGCACCGCGTGTCCCGCACCGCGCTACATTCGCGAGTCCCAGCAGGGCCTCGACTACGCGCGCAATCGCGCCATCGCCGAAGCGCGCGGCGACATCGTGCTCTTTGGCGATGACGACATCCTCGTGCGGCCCGACTGGCTCGCGCAAATGGCCGTCCCGCTGCTGGCCGATCCCGCGCGCCGCATCGGCGCCGTGGGCGGCGAAGTCATTCCTGTTTTTCCGAACGGCCTGCCCGACTGGGTCCGCGAGTGGCACGCACCGCTCGCCTTCCGACCCGACATCGGGCCGCTCGACGCGAAGCACTCACCGATGGGAGCAAACGTCGCGTTTCCCAAGTGGATCTTCGCTGAGCTCGGCCTCTTTCACACCGCGCTCGATCGCGCTGCAGGAAATTATTTCTCCGGCGGCGACAGCGAGATGGTGCGACGCGTCCGCGCCGCGGGGCTCGAGGTTTGGTTCTCGCCCGCGGCCGCCGTCGAGCACCAGATGCCGGCGAACCGAACCACCTTTCGCTACGCCTCGCGCCACGCCTTCGACTCCGCCCGCTCGCGCGTCATCGATCGCGCAGGCCAGCCTGGCGCCAACGGATATTTTCTCGGACGCCTCGTCGCCAATGCCCTCAAGTGTCTCGGCTTTGCGCTTCTCGCACTCGTCAACGCGATCGTCTTCCGCTACGGACCCGCGAAAAAAGCCCTCGTGCGCGCCTGGCGCTCCTGCGGCTACCTCTATCAGATCCCGCGCTCGTTGATGGGAAAGGTGTAGGACCGGCTTTACGCCGCCGCCCATCTCACCCCACAGTCGCGCCATCAATCCGCTCCCCCAGTCGACGCCCCCGGCGCTCCCCGTTTCCGTCGTCATCGTGGCGAAGAACGAGGCGGCCAATCTCCCGCGTTGTCTCGCGAGCGTCCAAGGCTGGGTCGCGGAAATCGTCGTCGCCCTTAACGACACGACGGACGCCAGCGAGTCCATCGCCCGGGCCGCCGGCGCCCAGGTGCACCACTTGCCGTGGCGCGGATATCGCGACACCAAAAATGCCGCGCTCGACCTCGCCCTTCACAGCTGGGTGCTTTCGATCGACGCCGACGAAGAGGTCTCTCCCGCTTTGCGCTCAGCGATCACGGACTTTCTTTCGCGCACTGATCGCGACACGTTCGGCGGCGCGCGTTTCCCCCGGAAGGTCTGGTTCATCGATCGCTGGATTACCCACGGCGACTGGTATCCCGACTACAGCCTCCGCCTTTTCCATCGTGAGCGAGCCCGCTGGGGTGGCGACGAATTCGTCCACGAGAAAATCGAATGCCGCGGCCCCATCGCCACGCTCCACGGCGATCTGCACCACTTTTCGTTTCCCACGCTCGCGTCGCATATCGCCAAAATAAATCCCTTCGCCGAGCTTTTCGTCCGCCAGCAAAAATCCCGCGGCACACGCTTCTCGCTCGCCGCCGCTCTTTTTCGGCCGGCCTGGCGCTTCTTCCGGGCCTACATTTTGCGCCGCGGCTTTCTCGACGGCTTCCCCGGTTTCTACATCGCCGGAGCCACGGCCTTCGGGGCCTTCGTCCGCTACAGCCGGCTTTACGAAACAGAAACGCGCCAGGAACCGCCCGTCGCCGCCCCCGGTCGCTGACCCCTCATGTCTTCGCCGGAACCGCATTCCTTCAGTCGCATCGCCGAGGAGCTTGTAGGCGACCTCCGACGCGTGCCTTTCGACGATCCCAAACGCGCGAAGAAACGCCCCACCCAGCCCCTCGCCGAACTCATCGAGGATCTCCTCCAGAAGAATCAGATCGGCCGCAGCTCCCCCGAGCAGACGATCCGCGAGCGCTGGCCCGAACTCGTCGGCCCAGGTTATGCCTCGCATTCGCATCCCGCGCGCATCGAACGCAACCGGCTCATCGTGCTGGTCGCCCACTCGGTCGTGCGCAACGAGCTCTTCCATCATCGCGAGTCCATCGTGGCCCGCATCCGCGCGCTGCCGGGCTGCGCTGACGTAAAATCACTTAACCTCCGCGCAGGCTGACGTCCGCGGCGCGCCCCTTGGTCACGATACCTTGTCGTCGGGGATCGGCTGCAGTCGCGACCGCGCTATCGCCTCGAGCCAACCTCGGTATTCCCCCGTTCCCGACAAAAAATCAGCTTGCGCGCTGCAGCACGTTTCCGAAGTCTGGCCGCTTGCGTTAGTGGCATCCCGTCGGTTGCGGGGTCCCACCATGACTGGTCTGGCACTCCGCCGGATTGCGAACGGTGACGCCGGCTTAATCCGATTTCCAGTCGGGCGAGGCGGGTGGCACGGTGCCTCCAAAGGCTCCCTACAGTCGTGAACTAAACCACAAAACCATGTCCACCACAGTAGTTAAACCAGAGATCATCAACGAATATAAGATTCACGATAAGGATACCGGCTCGTCCGAAGTCCAGGTCGCGCTCTTGACCGCTCGCATCAATCACTTGACCGAGCATCTCCGCACGCACCGCAAGGATTTCCACTCGCGCCGCGGGCTGCTTCAGATGGCTTCACGCCGTCGCAAGCTCCTCGATTACCTCAAGAAGCACAATCTTCCCAAGTATAACGAGTTGCTGCAGAAGCTGAGCCTTCGCCGCTAACGCTTTTAATCTAACGGGCGACCCGATCCGCGGGTCGCCCGTTGTCTTTTCGACACTCGAATCCAGGCCGGGACATTTCCGTTTGGTTCTCACCAGAACCGGGCGCCAAACGGAAATCTCTCGCGTCTCAGCGAGCAGATCAGAGCGGGTGAGTAGAGTCAGACCGTTACCCAACCATACCCGCGCGCGGCTTTCCCCAGCCGTCGCTGCGCCCGTCTCACGGGCGCCCAACGAACATCCGCCAGCCGCGTGGCGCCGGCCTGTTCGTCCTATCCGCCGCCACGCAATCCGTCCGTCCGTCCGTTCGAAATAAAGATATGAATCAGAAACATAATGTTACCGTGCCCGGCCTCGGGATCACGTTCTCCACCGGCTCCATCGCCGGCCTTGCTAATGGCGCCGTCAATGTATGCGTCGGCGAGACCAACGTCTTCGTCACCGCCTGCATCTCGCAGACCACGAAACCCGGCCAGGACTGGTTTCCCCTGACCGTCGATTACCGCGACAAATACGCCGCGGCCGGCCGTTTCCCTGGCGGCTACTTCAAACGCGAAGGCCGTCCGTCCGAAAAGGAAATCCTCACGTCGCGCCTCTGCGATCGTCCCTGCCGCCCGCTCTTCCCCGAAGGCCTCTTGAACGAGGTCCAGATCATCGGCCAGCTCATGTCGGCCGACTTGATCAACGATTCCGATATCTCGATGGTCAACGGCGCCAGCGCCGCCCTCGCGATCTCCGACATCCCGTGGAACGGGCCAATCGCAGCCGTCCGCGTCGGCCTGATCGACGGTGCGTTCGTCGCCAACCCGAACATCGAGCAGATGTATTCCTCGTCGCTCGACCTCATCTACGTCGGCACCGAGAAGAACATGCTCATGATCGAAGGCTCGGCCGATCAACTCCCGGAAGAGGAGTTCATCAAGGCCCTCGAGTTCGGTCACCAGGCCGTTCAGCCAATCATCGCCGCGATCAAGGAGCTCGTCGCTCTCGCCGGTAAGAAGAAGTCCGTGTTCCCGCTCGTTGGCGCCACGGCCCAAGCCCGCGCGATCA
Organism: Opitutaceae bacterium; assembly: GCA_031425115.1. Taxonomy (GTDB): domain Bacteria; phylum Verrucomicrobiota; class Verrucomicrobiia; order Opitutales; family Opitutaceae; genus ER46. Next base: position 6,182 of record JANPIT010000256.1, read on the forward strand.
TCGAGCGCGTGGTGCCAGACTCCCGCCTCGCCGCCGCGATCTTCGGTAAAGAGAAAGCCGTCCGCAGCGCCGGCGTGAAGGTGCTCAAGGAAGAGGCCAAAGCCGCTCTCCTCGCCGAACTCGGCGAAGGCAAGTTCACCGATGTCGACCTCAACGTCGTCTTCGACGACCTCCAATCCAAAGCCTACCGCAAGACCGTCCTCGAGCGCGGCGTCCGCGCGGATGGCCGCGACGCCAAGACCGTCCGCCCCCTGCAAGCGCAGGTCGGCGTGCTCCCTCGCGTGCACGGCAGCGCGATGTTCCAGCGTGGCGACACGCAGAACATCGCCATCACCACCCTCGGGCCGACCAAGGAAGCCCAGGACATGGACGGCCTCACCGGCGGTGCGACCTCGAAGTCGTTCATCCTCCACTACAACTTCCCGCCGTTCTCCGTCGGTGAAACCGGCCGCACCGGCTCGCCGGGTCGCCGCGAAGTCGGTCACGGCGCGCTGGCCGAGCGCTCTCTCGTTCCGATTCTCCCGCCCGAGGACGCGTTCCCCTACTCCATCCGCGTCGTCTCCGAGATCATGGCCTCCAACGGCTCGACCTCGATGGCGTCGATCTGCGGCGGCTGTCTCGCCCTCATGGA
>JANPIT010000257.1:0-6656 GCA_031425115.1 Opitutaceae bacterium
CCAGAAGCGGAAGTTCAAGTTTAGCCGCCGCCTGGCCGCGCTCACGCTCGGTATCCAGCGCGTCGCCGACGCGAAGCAAAGCCGCGGGCTCTTCCCCTGACGTCGTGCACGCGCGTCCCGCCGCAAATTACCTTGTCTCGCCGCGGCGCTGACGCATTCAGAGGGCGTTCCCATGAAGCGGCTGATCTCAGTCTGCGCGCTGGTCGGGCTCGGCGCCCCAGCCGGACACGCGGGGCCGACTGAAGCCGCGATTTTGGCGACGATGCGCCTGTCTGACCAACCCAACTACAGTTGGGTCGCGACCATCTCCGACGACGCGCGCACCTACGACATTATTGGCCAGACGAGTAAGGCCGGCTACACACGCGTGAAAATGCCGGTCATCAATACCGTCCGCCGCCGGCTCGGACGCAGCGTGACCGACACGCAGATCGATGTGATTTTTCGGGGCAACGTTTCGTGTGTCCTTGAGACGGACAAGGGCTGGATGCGGCCCGGCGAATTACCACCACCGCCCGAGGCGGACTACGAATTCGAGCGCATCGTAAGTCCCACCGGCCCACTTGGCGCGCCGGGTTCGCAGTCGATCAGCGGCGGCATCATGAAAGGCGCCTCGATCCGCAAACGCGCGCCCGCCCCCCCCAACGACGATTCACAACGCGCCTACAGTAATCTGCAGCTGGCCGTCAGTCATCCCCACGAGGAACTCGCCGTCATCATCGGCAGCCATCTCGAGTTCAAGCCGGAGGGCGATGTCGTGGTCGGAACCCTGACCGACCTCGGTGCGCAGTTGCTGCTGGTGCGCGACGGACAGCAGGAGATCACGCCCGTCCGCGCCACGGGGACATTCAAGCTTTGGCTCCGCGATGGCATCGTCACCAAATATCAACTACGCCTGCAAGGTCTGCTCACAGTGGAAACGCCCACAGGCCGGCGCCAGATTCAAGTGCAACAAACCTCGGATACGATCGTGAAGGACGTCGGCACGACGACAGTCGACGTGCCGGCCCAAGCCCAAGCCAAGCTCAGCCGCTGAACGCCTGGTTGTGGCCCGACTCCGTCTCGCTTACAAGAACAGCCAGCCCACGAGCGCAAGGATGGGAAACAGGATGGGCAGGCTGAAACGAAAGACATAGCCGAAAAAGCTCGGACAGGTCACACCGGCGTCTTCCGCAATCGCCTTAACCATGAAATTGGGACCGTTGCCGATGTAGGTCATCGCCCCGAAAAAGACGGCGCCGAGGCTGATCGCGATGACGAACAACGGGTGCGTCATCAAAAGCGCGCGGACGGCGTCGCTGCCTGTGAGCCCGGCGAACGTGGCGGGATTGCTGGCCGCGGCAGTGGTCTGCGCCAGCTGCAGGAAATTCACATACGTCGGCGCGTTGTCCAACACGGCCGAGAGCGTCCCGGATGCAAAGTAGTAGTGTAACGGCTTCGTAAAACCGAACTCCGCGCCATGCTGCTCCAGATAACCCAACGCGGGCATCATTGTGGCGAAAATGCCAATGAAGAGAAACGCGACCTCCTTGATCGGTGCGAACGAGAATGCGTTCTCGGCATGGACCCGGCGGGGCGTAAGCCAATAACTCGCTAAAGCAGCCCCCAGCATCGCCGCTTCGCGCAGGAAAAACTCCGCGGGAAGGAACACGGCTCCGATGATCACAAAGAGGAAAAGTATGTTCACCAGCCCGTCGACGCGCCACGCCCCGGTGTCAGCCGTTGCCGAGTGCGGCAGGCGTTGGGGCGCTTGCTGGGCGCTGCGCCAGTCAAAAATGAAGAACGCTCCGAGCACGAGGGTGAGCGCCACCGCCCATTCCGCCAGCACGTGCTCCATCAGCCAGAAAAACGGCACGCCGCGAAGATAACCCAGAAACAACGGCGGATCTCCGATCGGGGTGAGCAAGCCGCCGATGTTCGAAACGACAAAAATAAAGAACACGATGTGGAACGCGCCGATCCTCTCCTTATTCATCCGAATCCACGGTCGGATTAGCACCATCGACGCCCCCGTCGTGCCGATGAAATTCGCCAGCACGGCGCCGATCGCCAGAAAGGCGACATTCACGAATGGCGTGGCCCCGACCTTCACCTGGATGTGTATCCCACCTGCCACGACGAAGAGCGATCCGATCAGCGCGATGAACGAAAAATATTCGTGCAAGGTGTGCGCCAGAATCCCGCTGCCACCCGGCACCCGTATCACGTAATAGACCGCCACCGCCGCTCCGAGCGCGATCGCCACGTGCGGATAGTAGTGCTCCCACAGGTGCTTGAGCCGCGGCGGCGTCAGCGGCATCGTGGCGATCAGCAGCAGCAGCAGCGCAAAAGGCGCAATCAGCCAGAGAGGGATTTCGAAAACGGACGCAGACGGCATGGCACCGGTAGGCAGTCGGCGGAACGGCTCGACCTCAAGCCGCTTCGCTCGCCGTTGGCCCTGTCCTCCCCCCTCCGATGCTCACGTCCCGCGACTCAGAAGGTATGGACGACCAAACCCGAACGCAGCTTGGGCTCGAACCACGTGCTCTTCGGCGGCATGATCTGGCCGGCGTCGGCAATGTCCATCAGCTGCGTAAGGGTTACTGGATACATCGAGAACGCCACGCCGCCATCGGCGTCGATGCGTTTGACCAGTTCACCGGTTCCGCGGATGCCGCCGACGAAATCGATCCGTTTGCTCGTGCGCACATCCTCGATACCGAGGACCGGCGCGAGCAGCTTGTCCTGCAGCACGCTGACATCGAGGCGCGACACCGGATCAGCCTTGGCGTCTGCGGCCATCGTAAGCCCATACCATTTTCCGCCGAGATACATGCTCACCTGCCCGACCGCCGTCGGCGACGGCGCGGCGTTTTCGCGCAGACCAAAGAGCCCTTTCACCTTGGCGAGAAAATCCGCCGGAGCCACGCCGTTCAGATCCACGACAAGGCGATTGTAAGGGAGAATCTTCAGTTCGCTCGCGGGAAACAGCACGCACAGGAACCAATTATAATCCTCGTGTCCGGTGTGCTGCGGATTCCGCTCGCGGCGCAACCGCGCGACGCGCGCGGCGCTCGCGGCGCGATGGTGTCCATCAGCGATGTAGGTCGCAGGCACCGCTCCAAACGCCTTCACCCACTCAGCTCCGCCCGCCACGCGCCAGACCGTGTGGCGGATGCCATCGGGCGCGGTGAAGTCATGGAGGGGAGCTTCCTTCGTTTTCGCGTTCACCAGCGCCGTGACAGCCGTGTTGTCGCGATACGTCAGAAACACCGGCCCGGTCGCGGCGCTCAAGGTGTCGATCAGCTTGGTCCGATCGTCCTCTTTGTCCTTCCGCGTCTTTTCGTGCTTTTTGATCAAGCCGGCGTCGTAGTCGTCGACGTGGCAACCCGCCATCAGCCCGCGCTGCACGTGGTCGCCCATTTTTTGCTGATACACGTAGAGGCACGGCTCGCTCTCGCGCACGAGAACGCCGCGCCGCTGCAGCCCTTCGAAATTCTCCCGCGCCTTCGCGTAAACCGCATCTGAATACGGATCGGTGCCTGCTGGCAGATCGATCTCGGCGCGATCGACGTGCAGCAGGCTGTGCGGCTTGCCGAACGCCAGCGCCGCGGCCTCGGCGGCATTGACGACATCGTAGGGCACGCACGCGACCTCGGGTGCGACGGCCGGTGTGGGAACAAGACCTTGGAAGGGATGGATGCGCATGAGCGAAAATGAAAGGGAGCGCTGAGCTTTGTCCGCGGATGCGGCGGAACACACGGAAAAAATCCGCGCGGCCTGCCGGCCATTCGCGGCATAAAAAAAGCCCCCCGTCACCGGAGGGCTAAAATCAAACCAAGTCGCGACGGGCTTACTTCTTGCCCGTGCCGCGCTTGAACTTCGTGGTGAACTTCTCGACGCGGCCGGCCGTGTCGACGAGGCGCTTCTCACCGGTGTAAGCCGGGTGAGAATCCATCGTGACATCGCGGGCGATAACGAAATATTCCTCACCGTCGATCTGCTCCTTGCGGGCGGACTTCATGGTGGACTTCGTGAGAAAACGACGACCGGTTCCGATATCGAGGAAGCAGACGTTGTTCAGAGAGGGATGTCCTGCGGCTTTCATCGGGATTGGATCGGGTTAGCCTTGGCGCGCCTTGTAACGCGGCTCGACTTTGTTGATGACGTAAATCTTGCCCTTGCGACGGACCACCTGGCATGCCGGGTGACGCTTCTTGGCGGATTTGATAGAGGAAACGACTTTCATAAAAGGCGCCAAAGCATAGTCCGGCCCTACCCCTGTCAACGGAATTGTTCGGCGGTTTCCGCGCGCGGCGCTGGCTCATTTCCCTTTCACGCCGCGCTTAGTCCAGTTGGCACGGGCGCCCTCAGTTGGAAGTGGGATCCTCAGGCTCGCCCGCCAGCAATCTCCACTCGGCGCCCTCGCGACCTAACACCGTGCGCCAGAGGCCTTCATCCTGCGACTGGGTCAAAAGATCTTCGGGCACGTCAGCGACCACCCACGTGTTCCCCTTCATCTCGTTTTCCAACTGCCCGGCCGCCCATCCCGAGTAGCCCAGAAATCCGCGGACGTGCGTGCCCTCCTCTTCCAGGAGCTGGATGGCCTTGTCTGGCTCAATTCCGAAGTGGAGGCGGAAGCCATCGTCGCGCGTCTGCCATGCTGCCAACACTAGCTGCTCCGTCTGCACCGGGCCGCCATTAAACAACGGAACGCTCCCCAGTGGCCCGAGCGCGAACTCGCCACTCAGCTCACCGAGGCGTTTGCCGTAGGGTCGATTCAACACGACGCCCATTGCGCCCTCAGCATTGTGCGCCGACATCAGCACGACGCTGCGGCGAAAATTCGGGTCTTTCATGGCCGGATGCGCCAGCAGCAGCGAGCCCGCCAACGTATCCCGCGAAACTTTACGACGTTCCCGCATGGCGTGGTGTCACCGACCGTGCGGCGTCTTCAAAGTTTCAACACCTTCACGCCCGCGTCGGCCAACAACGGCCCGACGATCGGATCGTTGCGATAATCCGCCCGGTAGCGCACCTCCGCGATGCCGGCCGCCGCGAGAATCTTCGCGCAGTTGATGCACGGGAAATGTGTCACATAAGCTACACAGCCCTCGACCGAACTGCCGCGGCGCGCCGCGTCGGCCACCGCATTTTGCTCCGCGTGCACCGTCGCCTCCTCATGCCCATCGCGGAGCCGCGAGAGATGGGGAGTCCCGGGGAGGAAGCCGTTATAGCCTGCCGCAACGATCCGGTTCTTCCGTTCTCCGCCCGTCACAATCACGCACCCAACGTGCAGCCGCTCACAATTCGACCGCGAGGAGATCAGCACGGCCGTCGCCATGAAATACTCGTCCCACGAGGGCCGGTGCGGAAAATTACTCGCAGCCTCTGCGATGAGATCGACCGGCAACAACGGCACCGCGGGCGTGGCGGGCGTATCAGGCGTGTTGGCGGGCAACGCAGGAAGACTCATGGGAATATGCGCGCGACTCTGGACAGGTTCCACGGCCCGGGCAACCTTCGACGAGAAATTTTGCGCATCGTCCCCAACTCACCCGCGCATGCAACGCACGCTGCAGCCAGAACTGCTCGACTCCCTGCCTCCTGATCACCCCGACGCGCTGCACAACCGCCGCGACCTGCGGCTGACCAACCGGATTGTGGGGAATTATCGCTGGATCGGGCGGGTCTTGCCACCGCGGCTGCACGCCGGTGAACGCGCCCTCGAGATCGGTGCCGGCACCGGGGACCTCGGCCTCGCGCTCGCGCCACGCGGCTTGGCGCTCGATGGCCTCGACCTCTGGCCGCGCCCGGCCAGCTGGCCGCCTTCGCAGGCGTGGCACCGCGCGGATCTTCGCGAGTTTGACGGCTACGACCGTTACGCCGCGATCGTGGGCAACCTGATTTTTCACCAATTCTCCGACGCCGACCTCGCTGCCTTGGGTGAGAAATTCAAGGCGACCGCGCGAGTCGTGGTGGCGTGCGAGCCCCAGCGCCGCCGGTTGTCTCAATTTCTATTTCGCACGCTCGGCCCGCTGCTGGGCGCAAATCATGTCTCACTGCACGATGCTCACGTCAGCATCGGGGCTGGTTTTCGCGAAGATGAGCTGCCCGTTGCGCTCGGGCTCACCGCGCCTGCCTGGGACGTGCGCTGCTCCACCACCTTGCTGGGCGCCTACCGCATGGTCGCAATCCGCCGGTCGCGATGACCCCGTCGCCCATCGAGATTATCGGCGGCGGATTGGCCGGCCTAGCCCTGGGCGTCGCCCTCCGGCGCGAAAAGATTCCGGTCACGCTGCACGAATCCGGCGAGTATCCGCGCCACCGCGTCTGCGGCGAGTTCATCACCGGTCTGGCGCGCTCGACCATCGAGCGCCTCGGCGTGGCGGACACCTTGCACGACGCGTTGCAGCACGACGAAGTGGCGTGGTCGATCGACGAAACCATTATTCGGATACAGCGACTACCGACCCCCGCCCTTGCGCTCAGCCGACACGCGTTGGATGAGCGCCTGGCCCGGACTTTTGTCGCAACCGGTGGCCAGCTTCACTGCAACTCGCGCGTGACGGAGCTCGGGCGGCGTGCCGGACGCGTGCTGGCCACCGGCCGGCGCCGCTCCACGGATGCGCGTTGGATCGGCTTGAAGTTCCACGTGCGGGGCCTTGCCCTGACAC
>JANPIT010000258.1:0-4106 GCA_031425115.1 Opitutaceae bacterium
CACCTCATCGATGATTCGAAGAATGTAATCGCGGCGCGAGGTGATCATAAAAAAGGGGCGGACCCGAAGGCCCGCCCCACGTTAGAAGGAACTAAGCGACGATCAACTCCACCGCAGGTCCGTCCGCGAAAGCGGCATCTGCCTCACGCGTTTGCCCGTGGCGGCAAAGATCGCATTGCAGATCGCCGGGGCGACGGGAGGCAACGCGGGCTCGCCGAGACCGGTCGTCGGGTTGTTCGTCTTGAGGAAGTGCGTTTCGATCTTCGCCGGAGCCTCGGTGATGCGGATCAGCGGGTAATCGGCGAAATTACTCTGCACCACGCGGCCGCGCTCGATGTTGAGCTCTTGCGTCATGAGCACGCCCAAGCCGTCGATGACTGAGCCTTCCACTTGGTTTTCCGCGCCGCTGAGGTTGACGATTTGCGCGCCGATGTCGGCCCCCGTGACGAAACGGTCGACCTTGAGCTGGCCGTCCTTGGTCACGGTGACTTCGGCGATCTGAGCGAAATAGCCGCGGTGGCTGAAGTGAAACGCGATGCCGGCTCCGGAGCCTTTCGCGAATTTCTTCTTCCCCCAGCCAGCTTTTTCGGCAGCGAACTTCAGGACGTTCCGCATGCGCAGCACGTTGTAGCCCGCGGCTTGTTTACCCTTGGCCGCGCCGCCGCCGGCGCCGCCAGCGGGCATGTCGTCCTTGTCGCCGAGGAGCTCGAGTCGGAGCTCCAGCGGGTCGCGGCCGCCCGCGTGGGCGAGCTCGTCGATGAAACTATGGATGACCCACGCGAAGACGCAGCTGCCCGGTGCCCGCCAGGGTCCCATCGGCCAGCCGGTCTCGAACATCGTCTGGTCGGCCTGATAGTTGGCGAGCCAGCGACCTGGGAATTCATCGCCGCTCAGATTGCCGCCGCTGCCGGGGCTGCCGCCTTCGCCGAAGGTGAAGAAATGATTCTTCCAAGCGACGACCTTGCCCTGAGCATCCACGCCACCCTTGAGGAAGTGCAGGCCGCCGGGACGATATTGATCGTGCTTGAGATCGTCTTCGCGCGACCAGGTGAGCTTCACGGGCGCATTCACTTTCTGTGCGATGGCCGCGGCTTCCACGAGGTAATCGGCGCCGATGCGGCGGCCGAAACCGCCGCCGGCACGGGTGATGTGCAGCTTGATTTTGTTGGCGGGAATACCGAGGGCCCGTGTGACCAGGCCGACGCCGATGCTGGGAATTTGCGTGGGTGACCAAACTTCCATCACGCCATCTTTCCAGTGCGCCGTGGTGTTCTGCGGCTCGAGGTTCGCGTGGGAGATGAACGGATACACATATTCCGCCTGCACGACTTGCTTGGCGCCAGCCAGCGCGGCATCGGGATCGCCGTCCTTGCGGACGGTTTTCGCGCCGGGGCTCCAGGCCTTTTCCTTCGCCTGGGCCACAAAGGTGTCCCAGCTCTCGTTGGCTACTTTTCCCTCATCCCAGGTGACTTTGAGCTGACGCCGGGCGCTGAACGCAGCCCAGGTGGAATCAGCGACAATGGCGACGCCGGGCACGAGTTCCTTCACCTTGCCGTTGCCCTCGAGGATGAAGGCATCCTTCACGCCGGGAAGCGTCTTGATCTGATCGAGATTGGCGCTGACGACTTTGCCGCCGAACGCCGGGCACTTTTCGTAAATGGCGTAGAGCATGCCGGGCAGCTTTTCGTCGATGCCGAAGAGCGGCTGGCCGGTGACGATCTTCTTGCTGTCGTATTGCGCGATGCGTTTGCCGAGCAGCTTGTAGTCTTTCGGCTGCTTGAGGGTGACAGCTTCCTTGGCGGGGACGGGCAGCGTCGCGGCTTTGGCCGCGAGCGAGGCATACTTGAGGGACTTGCCGGAAGTGTGGGCGACGGCGCCATTCGCCGCGGTGCACTCCGTGGCCGGAACGCCCCAGGTTTGCGCGGCGGCTTCGACGAGCATGGTGCGCGCGGTAGCGCCGACCAAGTGGAAGTTGTCGTAGTTGCCCGGCGTCGAGTTGCTGCCGCCGGCGCTCTGGCCGCCGTATTTCTCATCGAAGTCGCCTTGCTCGATCGTGATGTCCTTCCACGAAACTTCGAGTTGCTCGGCGATGATCATCGGGAGCGACGTCTTTACGCCCTGGCCCATTTCGGGCTGCTTTGAGACGATCGTGATCGTGCCGGAGGGCGAGATGCGGATGAAGGCGTTGGGCGAGAAGTCGCCTTTGCCGGCCGCTTCGGCGGCCACGGCTTCGCCGCCGGTCTTGATGTAGAACGCGAGCGCGAGTCCGCCGCCGGCGAGGCCGGTGAGCTTGAGGAAGTCGCGACGATTCACGGACCGGGAGAGAGTAGGAGTGTTCATTGTGTGGCCTCCTTCGCCCCGCCGGCGATTTCTGCCGCGCGCTTGATGCCTTGGCGGATGCGGATGTAGGTGCCGCAGCGGCACAGATTGCCGGCCATCGCACCGTCGATATCGTCGTCGCCGGGCTTCGGGTTATCCTTCAGCAAAGCGGCGGCTGTCATGATCTGGCCCGCCTGACAGTAGCCGCATTGGGCGACGTCGAGCTCGCACCAGGCTTGTTGCAGCGGGTGGAGACGGTTGGCGTCGGCGGCGAGGCCCTCGATCGTGGTGATTTTCATCCGACCGATCGTGGAGACTGGCGTCATGCACGAACGCGTCGGCACGCCGTTGAGGTGGATGGTGCAGGCGCCGCATTGCCCGGCGCCACAGCCGAACTTGGTGCCGACTAACTCGAGATTATCGCGGAGCACCCAGAGCATCGGGGTGTCGGGAGCCGCGTCCACCGTGCGGGACTGGCCGTTAACGTTGAGCGTGTATTTCATGAGGGAGGGGAGGGAAACTGCCGGGGAGTGCAGAAGAAATCAGACGATAGGTGCAACCGTGCCGGAAAAAAAACTGCGGTCAACCCGGCGCTCGAAGAACTTCGCAGGTTTTCAGGTTACAGGTTTTCACCCACAATGACGCTCAGTTACCTGCGAGATACTCGGTCGGCGAGGTGTGCTATGGAGCGCGCTCGCGTGGGCAGCAGTGCTCGTGAAACGAGCGTTTGGGACGTGGCGAGCGACCGGGCACATATTGCGCGCACACCACTGGGTAGGTGGGCCTTTTTCCCCTGTTAAGAGGGGGGCGCACGTTGCAATAACGCATTAGGCCGACGTTTAGGTGATGGAGCGTCAGACGGGGTCCTGACCCCATAGCGCAGACGGCGGTGAGGCCTCACAGTCTTGGCATGTCGGCCGGCCGCTTATCCTGCTTAACTCTCGAAGCCCACCGCGCCAGCGCGGGGGTCGGAGTCGCGCGCGCCAGCCGACACGTCGGAGGGCCCCGTTTCGGGGACCAATAGACCTTAGGTCGCCCCGACATCGCGTCGAAAGACAGGCCGCGCGGATTCGTCCGCGGCACCGCCGACTTCGCGTTCCCCCTCTCAGCGAGTCATGCCGGTCCACAGATAATCTAATGAAATATAGCACGCTTGTATTAACCACCCTCGGTATCCTTACGGCGTTCGCCGGTAGTGATGCTCGAGCGGACAACATGGCATCTATTGCCATCACCCCCGCGACCGGAGCCGTTACGCTCGTTCCTCGCTGGTCCATCGGCGGGAGTCTCGCTGGATTTCATTTGATGGCGCAGGATCTGTCCCTCGGGGGCGGCGCGAATCAATTCTACTCCATCAAGGGCACGGCCATCCCGGCAGGCGGCGACACTACCGCGTTCACCCGCTATATCGCGGCGTCCGGCGCAGCCACCAACCATGCGGATATCGGCAGCAAGCTCACGCCGAATTCTTACGCCGCGCTGACCTCGGCGGATCCAGATATCGGATACGGGTCGGTCAATTTCTACCTCATCCATCGCAAGACGGACGGAGATTACTTCACGGTGATCAAACCCAGTTCAGGTGTCGCTTCGGCGGTCACCGATTTGAAGCCAATGTCCCAACCCGGTGGTCCGGCCACGGGCGGAGCCAGCGGATATTTTGGTCTGACGTTCGCCGCTGCCAACCTCGGGGATGGCGCGAATATTTTCTACTACCTCCGCCGTGACCCGGTCACCAGCACGACCAAATACGGTATCTTGCCCCCGGGCCTCGCGGGCGCTTCCGC
>JANPIT010000259.1:0-9593 GCA_031425115.1 Opitutaceae bacterium
GCAAGATCTGGCATAGCCTCCGATGGGCGTGTCACGGTGGTTGGAACGCTGTGTCGGCGTTCGGCGAAGGAAGAGTTCGCCGGCATTTCCTTCCTCGAAATTGACAAGTGGATCGCCTTTATGAATGCCGCCGGTTCCAGAGGCGAGTGCGAGAAAGTCGTGCGAAATGGCCGGACTTGGGTGAAGCGAACGAAAGGAGTGGGGGCTGCCGCTCCCCGCTCGATTAGCATGGAGTGGCTGATCCCGATCCAAGAGGACGTGTTAATATTGTTTCGGGTCGAGATGCAGGATTACAGACAAGGCAAAGCGTTCAATGAACCCGCGCCGTGGCGTAGCGCGGCGGAGGCGATGCAGCTCCGGATCTTTGAATCTCTGCGGGTCGAGTGACGCGATGGAGCACTGGGTCACAATTCAAGGGGCGTCCCTCTCGTGCACCGGCCGCTTTGCGCCATCGCGCTACGCCCGTCGCCCCCGCCATTCCGCTTCGCGAGAAGAGCTGTCTCGTTTGCCGTGAGTTCGCGCAAATTTCCTCACCGATAAGTTGTTTATTTTACCGCTATGAACTTTCCGCGCTTCGCTCCGCCCCGAATTGTTAGTCTGGCTGCGCCGCTGGTGTTAGCCGCCGTTGTAGTCGCACAGTCCTTGTCCTCTGCCGGCAGTGCGACGCCTGCCGCGGCCGGCCAAAAGGCCAGCGGACCCACCGCACAGGCCACACTCGACCTCCCACGACTCACTACGCGGGGGAAGGCCGGGGAGCCGCGGCCGGTGTCCCGGTCCAAGGTCACCGTGGATGCTTTGTCGCCCCAAGGAGCGACGGGTGCGCGCGTCATGACCAAACAAGACCTCGTTTTTCTAGGGATAGAGGCCGGCCAGGAGTGGTCGCGTCCTTTGCGCGGTTCGGCGAAGGATACGATTTTCGTCTCGTTCCTGGCTTACGGATCGATCGGCACCGTGATCGACATCGGCGGAGCGCGTCTCGTGGTTGAGCCGGGAAACAAGCCCGGTTATGCCTTGATTCGCGTGGGTTCGGCGGCGGCGAGCACCGGAGCTTTCTCCGAATTGATTAAGGTGGAACAGCACGATAGCGCGCCGTTGGCTGCGTTGCCCGTCCTGACTGTGCGGCTGGACCCTGTCGCGAATGTGTGGGACCTCTTCGTGTTTCAGCGTCTTGTCGCGGACGGCATCCCGCTGAACGAATTGAAGGGCGCGCGTCAGTTCTCGCTGCAGGCGGGTGCACAAGGCGCGTGGATACTTAATCTGACGACGGCCGCAGAGAATCCACTGTTTGTGGACGCAAATAGCAATGGCATCGAAGATGGATTTGAGCGGACTCAGCGTAAAGGCAGCCTGCTCGCCGCCGATGCACCCGCGATGGAGCGCCGGGCCTTGATTGCGGAGTGGCGTTTGAACAGTCTGTCGCACCGGGTTGCGCCCTGGAAGATTCGGCGGCCAGTCCCAGGAGTCGTCACCGCTCGCTAAAGTGAGAAAAGGCTTCGGTGTGCGAGCCGAGCCCTCAGTCTACCGAAAAAAACGGTAGACGTCCGCCTTCCAGTTTCCGGCGCGCTATTTCCAACGTGCATCGGCGACTGACGCTACCATGAAAATCAAACGCCTTGCCTATCTGGTCTTGGGTGCCGTGTGTGCAGCTAGAGCTATGGGTGCTTCCGGAAATCCGAGCAGCAGTAGCATCGATGGTTGTTACGAGCCTCCAACAAACATTGATTCGGGCGCACTGCGTCTAACATCGTTTAAAGACGTTTTGCTGCTGGGTAACACCCCCAGGGAGCTCGATATGTCGCGATTAGGAAAACGGACGCGCAGGGGACGCATGAGTTTTGGTTCTTCGATTCAGTGGAGGTGAAAGAGCGATACCGGATTGTATCGAAACGAAACGAAATTAGATACGATGACTCCGGCATGTCATTCGCGGTGTGCCGCCGAGCTTCGGCCGAAGGAGTCAAATGGAAAAGCTGCGGAGTAATGACGCTGACTTCTACTCCTACAGGAGATCTCCGCGTCGATGTCGAAATAGAGACTGAAAATAGAAGCTTGTTCTTTTTTTCTAAAAAAGAGCAGACGCGATTATCGTTCGATTTGAAAAGGATCGGGGATCGTCGCTCTGAATCCCTAATTATCGCCGGAGATTTAAACGACTTGCCTGGCCCAACGCCTCAAAGATTCGGCGGCCAGTCTCAGAAGTGGTCACCGCTCGTTAAAGCCGGTAAAGGCGAGGGTGTGCTCCTCCGCAATCAACCGCCGCGGCCGGGCGATATGGCGCCTACTTCGTCGGCGTTACTTTGAGGTTCGCGTAGTGGCCATCATCCACATCGATGAAGAGGCCGACGGGGCGTTTGACGCCGCCGGCGGCTAGTCGAGTGACGATGAGCGAGGGCTCCTTCGCGTCGTCGACGAAGACGCGCACTTGTTTTTCGCCGACCTCAATCCGGGCGCGAAACCACGCGTCGGGATTCGGCACCGGGCTCACGCGATTCTCGAACTGGCCCGGCTTGTCTTTGCGCAGCTGCTCCCAGGTGTGGGCAGGCCACGCGATGTATTGCACGGCGCGGGCGTCGGTCGGCGGCTCACCCTTGAAATTAAACGGACGAAAATAGACGGCCTCGAAGGTCTTTTCATCAACGATGTTGAAGGCAACACCGAGGAAACTTTTCTGTCGGACGTTTTTTCCTTTGAGGTCGACCTCGATCGTGCCGGTAACGAATTGCTCGGTCGAGATCGCCAGGCCGGCCACGCGCGCCGCGGAATCGCCCGCGGCTTTTAGGCGGACGGCCTGACGGCCATCGACGGTGAGCTTTTCGGCGGTGGCATGCTGGAGTTTCCAGCCGGAGGCCGCGGGGATTTTGGTAACGTCGAGGGTGACCGACGCTGAAGCTCCGAGGAGTGGCGCGGCCGAGAGTAGGGCGAGGGTGAGGAGAATTTTCATGAGCGTGAGAGACACGGACGAAGATGCGTGGGAGGAGAGGGAGCGCGCAGAGGGTAAACGGTTCCCATCGTTTGGGGCTTAGAACCGGCCGCTGACGCCGAAGGTGATCGTCGTGCCGGGAATGCGATACTCGGACATCTGGTCGGGGTTGCCGCGATAGAACTGCTGGGGCGCGTTGAACACGTTTTGGACGTCCATCGAGAAGCTCAGGGCGGGTCGCCATTGATACGCGATGCCGGCGTTTACCGTGGTGCGAGCGCGGGTGTATTGGTTGCGCCCGGGACTGCCCTCGGTGAAGGCGTTGATGAATTCGCCAGTGCGATTGGCGACCACGCGGACGCCGATGCCCTGGTGACGCCACGAAAGGACGACGTTACCGGTCCGCGGCACGAAGCCGGGAACTTCGCCGGTGCGGCGGGTGGCGGCGCCCCCGAAGTTTCCGCGCGTCTCGAGGACGGTGAGATTGGCGGAGAGGCCGAGGCCTTTGAGCACACCCGGGAGAAACGTGAACTGCTGCTGGTAGCTGAGCTCCCAGCCTTGCACCACGGCGGTGCCGAGGTTCGCGCGCGAGAGCAGGGTGAAGCCGGAATATTCGCCGTTGTAGCCGTTGTCCAAACCGGGCCCGACGATCCCGGACTCCACGTTGTTCACGAAGTAGTCGTCGATCGTCTTGTGAAACCACGTGACCGAGAGGTTGCCCACGGGCTCGAAATAATACTCGAGCGAGGTGTCCCAGCTCTCGGCGATCTGCGGACGGAGCGCGGGATTGTTGATCGTGAGCGTTTGAGCGGTCTCGTTCACGGTCTCGAGCGGAGTCAGATTGCTAAGGGGCGGGCGGCCGAAGCTATTGGACCAGCTCAGCCGGGCTTTCAGGTTGGGCGTGATATCGTGAGTGAGGTGCGCGCTCGGAAACGATTTAGTGTAATTGCCGTTCAGTTCGCGGCGGTTGTTGGCGTAGTCGCGCTGGGCCGAGCCGACGGGATCGGCGGTCTGCTGCGCGGCCGTGCTTGGAACGCGGTTACGCGTCCAGCCGTAGCTTTCGTCCTCGGTGCGTTCGGTGCGGACGCCCACGATATAGCCGGTGCGCTTGATCGAACCCTGGGCCATGAGGTAGCCGGCGGTCACGGTCTCGGACACGCCGCTCGAGCCGGTGAACTTGGTCATTTCGCGGAAGTAAGCGTCTTCCCGCCACAACGAGGCATCCACCGGCACGCGGCCCCGGCTGATGGCATTGGCGTTCCACGCCGGAATTTTGAGGCCAGTCTTGTGATCGCCGAAGGTCTTAACGGTGGGATCGGTCGGCAACTGACCGGAATTCGTGCCGGTGAAATTGTAGCGCGTCGTGCTCCGGGGCGAACCGGCGATCTCCTCTTCGCGCAGGCGGAAGCCGGTTTTGAGAAAAAGCGGCAGCTCGGTGGGAAGCTTGTAGCGGGCGTTGCCGCGGATCTCGCGAATCTCGTGGGCGTCGAAGTTATCGGCGAAATTGAGACTGTTGGGCCGGTAACTCGCGGGGTTCGCGATATCGGGGCCGGCCGTTTGAATAAAACGTGGGTAAAGATCGGATACGGTGCGATCGAGCGTCCAGCCGACGTTGGTGACGCGGTTGACCAACACGCCACCGTCGCCGCCGCCGCCGTTGATGTGGTCGTTGCTGGCGACGGCGTTGTAGTCGAGCTGCAGCGGGCCGAACGTCTGCTCGACGCCGATATCGGCGTGGCGTTGGCGGTGGAAGAAGTGCGACATCTGCGACGTGATATCGATGGTCGACGCCGGAATCGCGCGGACCGAGGTGATGCGATCGGTGAACCCGGGAATCACGCCGGAGGTCGCGCTGGGCACGACGGTCTGACTACCGGTGAACGCGCGGAAAAGATAGCGAAGGCGGAAGCGCTCCATCGCATCGTTGTAAATCAGGTTGAGGGCGACCTTGGTGTTCGACGAGAGACGGAAGTCGAACTTGGTGTTGATGCTCGATTGCTTGCGGTTGTTGTAATTGTCCTGGGTCCGATAGTCCCAGAGATACGCCGGCTGGCTGGTGACGTTCTGGAAGTCGCGCGTCGTGCTAAAGAATCCGACAGCCTGCTCACTGTAGAAGAGATTCACGGCCACGGCGAAATTGGGCTCCGCTGAGCCGAACGCGGAAAATTTCTCCTGGTAGGCGACGTTGAGCAGCGGATGAAGCGGATGGTCCTCGCGGAGCGGAATCTGTTGGCTGAACGACGGGGCGAGTCGCGCGGAAAAATTGTAGGTGAGGCGGCGCTTTTCCTTCATGCCGAGTGGGGAGCGACTCTTGAGGTTGACGGTGCCGCCGAGGGAACCGGACTCCTTGTCGGGCGTGTGGCCCTTGGTCAGTTCCAGCGAGTCGAACATCGAGCCGGTGATCGTGTGAATGCGGGTCGCGCGGCCGGCGCCGCCCTGGCTGGCCATCAGCGCGCCGTCGATTGTGATGGTGTTCAAGGCGGGCGGCATTCCGCGGATGGTGAAACCGATGATGTTGCCCTCGTCGGAGAGACTGCCGGCGACGCCGGGGAGAAGCACGGCGAGCTCGCTCGCGTTCATGTTGGGGAGGTTGCCGTAGGCGTCGATGGCGACGACGTTTTTGAGATTGGTGGCGTTGCGCTGCGCCGTGATCGCGGCGGCGTTGCCCTCGCGTTCGCCGGTGACGCTGAAAGCCTGCAATTGGTAGATCCCCGTCGTGAGATCGAAATTGCGGTTCGCCCGCTGGCCCGCGGCCAAGACGATTTGGTCTTTCGCCAGATCGAGGCCGGTGTAGCTGGCGACGATCTCGTGCGTGCCCGCCGGCAAGTCCCCGAGGACGAAGCGGCCGGTGTTGTCGGTCAACGCGGATACGCCGAGCGCGGGAATTTCCACCCGGGCGCCTTCGAGGAAATTGCCCGTGCCGGCATTGCTTACATTGCCGACAATGCTACCGGTGCCGGTGGTGGCAGCGCCCAGCGAAGCGGCGAAGCCGAGCAACGCGAGGGTCGCGACGACGAGACGAGGGAACGAGCGAGGGCGGAGGGTCAGGGCGATCATAGGGTTTTGCAGGGTTTCGAGGCGGAAGATCGTCCGCCTGCGAGGAGAGTCGAATGAAGCGGGGTCCGCCTGAGACGCCAGTTTTCGTTTTGAACTGACGCACGTTCTCGGGAAACCACCCCCCGCTTGAGCTGAGGCGGGAATCTGCTTTGCATCGCAGCATGACCCCACTCCTGCGCGCTTTTGCCGCCCAGTTCCTCGCGTTCACGCTCGCGGCCTCAGTCTCTGCGGCGGCGACGCCCGCGGATTATTTCGTCTACTTCGGCACCTACACCAACAACGCGAAGAGCAAGGGAATCTACCGCGCCAAGCTCACGGTCGCCACTGGACAGCTCTCCGCGGCGGAACTCGCCGCCGAGTGTTCCGATCCGTCGTTTCTCGCGCTGCATCCGAGCGGACGGTTCCTTTATGCGATCGATGAGCGGGCGGATCCGGTGAAAACGCCGGGCCGGGGAGTTAGCGCCTACGCGCTCGAGCCGACGACGGGCGCACTTACGCTGTTGAATCAGCAAGGCGTGGGCGGGCCGGGGCCGTGCCACCTATCGGTCGACGCGGACGGCAAATGCGTGCTCGTCGCCAACTATGGCGGCGGGAGTGTGGCGTCGTTGCCGCTCGGTGCGGATGGCAAACTCGGAGCGGTTAAATCCTTCATCCAGCACACGGGCTCGAGCGTGAACGCCGCGCGCCAAAAAGAGCCGCATGCGCATGGGATCGTGGTGTCTCCAGATAATCGTTACGCCTTCGTGCCGGATCTGGGCATCGACAAAGTGATGGCTTACCGGCTCGACGCCGCGAAGGCGACGCTCACGGCGGCCGAACCGGCGTTTGTCGCGCTGCCACCGGGGTCGGGACCGCGCCACCTGGCGTTCCATCCCGGCGGAAAGTTCGCCTACGTCATCAACGAGCTCACGTGCACGATGTCGGTTTTTCGTTACGACGCGGGGCGCGGGACGCTCACCGACGTGCAGAGTATTTCGACGCTGCCGCCGGGCGAGACCGTGCAGCGCGGGCAGAGCACCGCGGAGGTGATCGCTCATCCCAGCGGCAAATTCCTCTACGGCTCAAATCGCGGCCACAACTCCATCGTGGTCTATGCGGTGGACGCCGCGTCCGGGAAACTCAGCTACGTCGAGAATCAATCTACCCAGGGGAAAACGCCCCGCCACTTCGCGGTCGATCCCACGGGGACGTGGCTCCTCGCGGAGAACCAAGGCTCCGACACCGTCGTCGTTTTTCGGATCGATCCGCAGAGCGGCAAGCTCACGGCTACCGGTCAGTCGCTCGCGGTGTCAGCGCCGGTGAGCGCGGTGTTCGTGCCGGTCAAGTAGACGAGTAGGGCGATTTCGCGTCGCGCATCCTAGCGATCTTTCTTCGCGACGCGGCCTACCCGATCGTGCGGGTCGGAAGGTAGGATTGCAGGGCCCGGTGCAATGGGCACTGGCCGCGATCGATGGGCTGACCGGAGCGGTATTTGGCGAGCAGTTGCACCGAGCGTTGCGCGAGCATGCGGCGGACTTCGCGGCGGCGGCCCTTCTCGCGGCGGATCACCATCGTGTCGTAGCCCGTCGTCTGATGACGGAGCCACGCGATCGTCGCGGCCTGCGCGCGCTCCGCGAGTGGGATGCGCTCGGTGCGAGCGACTGTGCCGCTGCCGACGGGGGTGGCGTGCTCCGTGATAAAATTGGCGAGGGTTTCCGCGACGACCTGACGGCTGGGATGGAACGCGAGAAAGTTCAGGACGGCGGTCTTAAAATCTCCCTCGTAGTCCTCCTGTTCGGCGGCGCGTCGCTTCCGGCCGGCGTCCAGCTTGCGTTGATACGATGGATCCTGGCGCTCGGCCGCCAACTCCGCGCGCAAGGCCTCGATGCGCCCAGCAGGCGCCCAGATGCCACGGGAGAAACGCTTGCGACCCTTAAGCTCGATCACCGTCAGAGTCGGTCCGTCCTGCTTGATGCGCCGACTGAGCGCGGCGTCGCCGGGCGGGAGGAGCGCCCAGTCGGCCGGCACGCTTTCGAGCATGGCGTGTTCGTTAATGACCTCGCGGGGACGTGGGCCGGGTCGGACTTCGCGGGCGAGAGGAGACATCGACCAGAGGAGAGAATCGGGAACTCAGGAAATCAAGGAAACGGATCGATGAGTCGACGATTGTGGACTCGAGCGCAGCTTATTGCCCCTTCGTTGAAACCATGCAGTTGAACCCAACCTACCCATACGGAAGGCGTCTGCGCCCCTACATTCCACTACGCGGTTGAGTTGAGTTGTAGCTGTGAGCGGTGGTCCGTCCGCTCGCAGCTACCAAATAACGTGCGTCACCTATTCGAAATAGCGGACATCTATGTCTTGGCTGCGTGAGCGACGGCGCGCGCGCGGGGCTTCTTCCCAAGAAGCGATGAGGGCATTGAGGTGAGCGAGTTGCCGCTGGAGGAACGTGATATCGTGCTGAAAATTCTGCTCAGTGCGGCGATGGAGCTGTTCGCGCTTTTTCGGGGAGAGGGTGAAGCGCCATTGCGGCGAATCGCGGTAACCCCGCAGCTTACGTTCGAGGTCGCGGCGCGCGGCGTGCATCTCGGTAATGGCACTGCGTAGCCGGCTGAGCGGCGAGTTCGGGTTGAGAACATCGTGCGCGGCTTCCCACTCCACTTCGAGGCGCGTCAGCCAGTCCGCGTCGCCGGCCGCCCACGCTTCCTGGACTTGGTGCCAGAGCCGTTGCCGCGCCGCCGTCCAATCGCCGCCGCGATCGGGATGGATGCGTTGCACGAGGCGACGATAAACATCGCGCGCCGCTTCGCTGGGTCGTGGGCCGCCGCGGGAGGAGTCGGACTCGACGTCAAAGGTGTCGCGCCACCCGGCGCGCGATCGGCCGCGCGGGCCATCGGGGTCGTCACGAAAGAAATCGTCGTCGTCGCCAAACGGGTCGGCCTCGCCTTCGGCGCGGCGTTTTTTGCCGGAGCTTTTTTCCGTTTCGTCGTCGTCATCCGGAGCGGGGTTTGCGGCGCGTTCCTTTTCCTCGAGCCAGATTTTTCTGGCCGAGCGCCCGGTCATGGCGGCGATCGCTTCCACGGTCTGCACGCGCTGGCCCTTCGCAAAGACTTCTTCGTGGAGCTGCCGTAGCAGGGTGATCTGCTGCGGAAAAGTGTCACGCATCCAGGCATCGAAGGCGGGACGATCCGTCTCCTCATGACGGTGAAGATCGCGGGCGGCTTTTTCCTGGCGTTTACGGACCGTGTGCAACTCGGCCCACGCCTCGCTCTTCAGCCCGACTTCATCGACCACAATCAAGGCGCTCGAAGTCTCATTCCAAAGTGAGGCAGTTTTCCGCGAGGGCGGACGGGGAGCGAGTGACGGGCGGCCGGGCATGCGAGCCGCGGAAGAAATGCGGGACCGCGCACGAGCGCCAGCCGGATGCGCAGAAATCTTTCGGGACTCGCTCGCGTCCGCGGTTGGCGCGGCGAACGAGCTACGCCCCGTAAGCTGCCGGGATGAAGCGACTGCCGCCTAAGCGGTAGAAATTCAGTCGATCCCGTTCTTCCTCGACGGAACGGATACCAAAAGGTGGGCCGTGCGCTCCGCGCGCGGCTTTCGTTCCGCCACTCGAAACGGCCGCGCGCGGAGCGCA
>JANPIT010000260.1:0-5372 GCA_031425115.1 Opitutaceae bacterium
CCCAGCGCACGAGCATGCCGACATCCTCACCGCGCAGCATCATCCGCCCGACCGTTTGCTCCGGCAGCACGAGCGAGGGATTTGAGACCACGCCGCGTGTGACCGATTGTGAGAGAAAGCCGGGGCTGCCGAGAGCGAACACTTCTTCGCCCGC
This sequence comes from Opitutaceae bacterium, assembly GCA_031425115.1. GTDB lineage: Bacteria > Verrucomicrobiota > Verrucomicrobiia > Opitutales > Opitutaceae > ER46. Next base: position 155 of record JANPIT010000260.1, read on the forward strand.
CGCCAGCGCCGAGGAATCGCCAAACTTCGCGACCACAAGCGGCGCAGCGTCCTTCGCGCGTTGTGAGAGGTCCAATTGCAGCACCGCTAGATCCGTCAACGCGTCCTGCCCGATCAACTTCGCCTCGACGTGCGTGCCATCGTAAAGATAGCAGCGAAAAAAATCACCGTCCTCCGTGACATGGCAGTTCGTCACGAGGTAGCCCTGCGCGGAAATGATCACGCCGCTGCCGCCGCTCCACTGCTTCGTGAGCCGGCCATCGCTCGGCCGCAGCCGGATCGCCTCGATGCGCACAATGGACGGAAACACGCGCGTGAGCATCGGATCCTCCGCCCGCGTGACCACCGCCGCGGCCGATTTCGCGGCGGCAGGTGCGGCCGGCTGCGCGGTCAAAGTCACACTCGCCAACGCGAGGCATGCCGCGGCACGACCGACAACTCGACGCATCTTCCAGAAAAACGACAGATTCATAGAGGGGAAACAGGGGGCCTCGCGAAAGAGGCCACTTGCCTGCACGACGCAAGCGGCAAAGGACGGTTGCGCCTCTCACGCCGGATACGGAGATCAAATCGGAGTGTTTCAGCAGGAAGTCAGGGAACCAGGAACAGATCCAAGGCTAGTGAATTCAGAAACCAGAAAGCCATGAATCTAGACGCTCTCCACTCCGTTTCCTGGTTTTCTGGCTTCTGAATTCTCCCCTCCGCATCAGTTCCGCCCATCCCTTTTTCCTGGCTCCCTGGCTTCCTGCTTCAATCTCTTCAGCTCAGGTCAACCCTTCACTGCCGCCACGAATTTCCCGATAATCCCGTCGAAGCTGCCGTTGGAGAAAAAAGCCACCACCCGCGGTTTCGCGTTGGCACCCGGCGCGAGCATATTTGCGAGCAACTTTTCTAGGAGCACAGCATTCGACGGCGCAAAATGGGCCTCCACTCCCTGCACTTCCAATTGCTGCGTGACCGCTTCCGGATCGAAGCGTTCACCCGCCGCGATCTTTTCGGGGCGGTTCACCGGGCCGAGATAAACTTCGTCCGCCTGCGCGAGCGCACGCATGAAACCATCCTGCATGGAACGTCGCGCCGAGGTGTTGCTCCGCGGCTCGAATACCGCCGTCAACACCATGCCAGCAAACCGCGCGCGGAACGACTGCAGCGTCTCCGCCAGCGCCGTCGGGTGATGCCCAAAATCTTCGATCACGGTGAACCGCGCATTACGCACCAATATTTCCTGCCGCCGTTTCACGCCGCGAAAATTCGCCAGCGCGTCGAGCCGCAGTCCCCGCGGATCCGACGTATCCAGTTTCTGATTAAGTGTAACGTAATACGTTACACTCTCCCGGGGCGCGAGGGCGAGGCCGGCGGCGGTGGCGGCCATGGCGGCGTTGCGGGCGTTATAGAGGCCGGTCAGCGCCCACTTCACCTCGCCCCAAGGCTGGTCGCGCCACGTAAGCCAGAACTGGGCCCCGGTCGCGGTCTCGTCGAAGTCCACAATCCGCACGTCGTTGCCCGGCTCCACGCCCACGCGCACCACCCGCGTCCAGGCCATCGCGCCGAGGGCGCGCAAATTCGGGTCGTCGCCATTCACCACCACGAATCCTCTGCGCGGCACGATGCGCGCGAAGTGCGTGAACGTCCGCTGCACATCCGCCAGATCGCGGAAAATGTCCGCGTGGTCGAACTCGAGGTTGTTCAACACGGCGATATGCGGCGCGTAGTGAATGAACTTGCTGCGCTTGTCGAAAAACGCGCTGTCGTATTCGTCGCCCTCGATCACGAACGGATCGGCGGCCGCCCCCAAGTGCGCGCCCACCGGCGGATCCTGCGGCACCCCGCCAATCAGAAAGCCCGGATCACGCCCGGCCGCGCGCAGCAGAAACGCCGTGATCGCCGTGGTGGTCGTTTTTCCGTGCGTGCCCGCGATGACAATATTGCGCCGGCCTTTCAGCACGAACTCATGCAGCATCGCCGGCAACGATGTGAACGGCAGCGCGCGCGTATCGAGCAACCACTCGACCTCCGGATTGCCGCGGGACATCGCGTTGCCGATTACGACGAGATCCGGTGCGAGTTTCTCCAGCCGCGCGGCATCGTAGCCCTCGTGCAACGCGATCCCCGCTTCCGCGAGCACGGTGCTCATCGGCGGATAAACGCCGGTGTCAGCGCCGAGCACCTCGTGCCCCGCCGCGCGCGCGAGCAACGCCGCATTTCCCATCGCCGTTCCACAGATCCCCATGAAATACACCTTCATTTTGTCCCACTCCTACGCATAGACGAGAAAGCCCGGCAACTCGCAAAACACCGCGCACATTGAACCTTTCGTATTCGACCCGGCCAGTCGCCTTTGAAATCTCGCACGTCGAGCCGTCGCTCGATTCCGTTCGCCGTGGACGCCCATGGCGCTAGGAATTTGCTTACCCCATGAAAACGATCGCTGCCTTGCTCGGCTTGGTTGTGACCCTGGCTTTTCCCGTTCTCCGCGCCGCCGTGCCGCCTTTGTCGCCTGTCACGGAGGTCGAGTGGCAGCCGCTCAACGCGCAGATCAAGCGCGTGGTCGAGGCGCTCGACTACCAGGGCGGCCCGCTGCCGGAAGCCGACAAACGCGCGCTCGAGCAGATTTCCGCCGACGCGCCCGACGCCGTGACGCGCGCGCAGGAGATCCTCGACCGCCACTGCCTCTTCGACGTCACCATCAATCCCGAGATGCGCGTCAAGGTTTCGCCCGGTCCCGCGCAGCACGACCTCGTCGAGCACGGGTGGCGTCAGTTTCTCGTCAAGGTGCGCAACGAAGCGGGCGCCACCGCGCCGCTGCGCGCGACCAGCCCGCACGCGCAGCGGCTCTTCAACTCGCCCGCGGGTGATGTGTCGAATCGTTGGCTCGAGTTGCAGATGTTCGACGCGCAGCCGTTGAAACCGACGCTCAGCGGCCTGGCGGTCGAATACCGGATCATCCAGCTCTACAGCCGCGATGCCGGGCAGCGCGAAGCGAAATTCTCGTTCGATGTCGGCCAGGGCACGCAGGACATCGGCTATCGCAACGAAACCGACCTGCTCTTTCGGTGCGCGCCGGCCCACGAAATCACGCTCGGCGTGCGCGACGAAAACGATCAGCCGACCACCGCCTCCTTCATCATCCGCGATCAGCAACAACGCATCTATCCGTCGCAGGCGAAACGGCTCGCGCCTGATTTTGCGTTTCATCCCCAGGTCTATCGCGCGGACAACGAGAAACTCAAACTGCCCGATGGCACCTACACGGTCGAGTTTCAGCGCGGGCCCGAATCGATTGTGCAGAAGCGCACGCTCGCCGTCACGCGCACGACGCAGCGCTGGGACTTCAAGGTCGAGCGCTGGATCGACGCCGCGAAACTGGGCTGGTGGTCCGGAGACCATCACATCCATGCCGCCGGCTGCGCGCACTACACGAATCCGACCGAGGGCGTGCACGCGCCCGACATGATGCGTCACTGTCTCGGCGAGGATTTGAAGGTCGGCGCGAATCTCACCTGGGGCCCGTGCTTCGACTACCAGAAGCAGTTCTTCACTGGCATCGACGACAAGGTATCCACATTTCCATACATTCTACGCTACGACATCGAGGTCTCGGGCTTCGGTTCACACCAGAGCGGCCACCTCTGTCTTCTCCAGCTGAAAGAGCAGATGTATCCCGGTGGTGACTCGATGAGCCACTGGCCTTCGCTGGGCCTCAACACGCTGCGCTGGGCGAAAAAACAAGGCGCGCTCGTCGGGCCGGCGCACTCCGGCTGGGGATTGCAGCCCGTGGCCACCGACAACCGCGAGCAAGTTTCGAGCAAGACATCTGGCGACGTGCGCGCCATCGCCACCACGTTGCCCAACTACTTCGTCCCGCCCTTCAACTGCATCGGCGCCAACGAAAACATCGTCGATGTCACCCATCGCGTCCCGGGCCCCGACGGCAAGCTCGTGCCAGCGGTGGATTTCATGTCGACCGTCGACACGCCGTATCTGTGGGAACTCAACATCTGGTATCACACCCTCAACGTCGGCTTCCGCACGCGCATCAGCGGCGAGACGGACTTCCCGTGCATTTATGGTGAGCGCGTCGGGCTAGGCCGCAGCTACGTGAAATTGCCGCCGAAGTGGACCTACGAGGATTGGTGCGAGGGCATTCGCGCGGGCCGCAACTACGTCGGCGACGGCAAAAGCCACTTGCTCGATTTCCAAATTAGCCAACAAGGCCGCGTCGCGGTCATGGGTGAAAATGACAGCGAACTGAATCTGGCCGCGCCCGGAAAAATTCGGGCGGCCGTTCGTGTCGCCGCCCGGCTCAACGTCGAGCCTGCACCGGAGATCAAGCGCCGGCCCGTCAGTGCGAAGCCCTACTGGGACATCGAGCGCGCGCGGATCGACGAGTCGCGCGAGGTGCCGGTCGAGTTGATCGTCAACGGCTATCCCGTCGCCACGAAGTCCATCGTCGCGGACGGTCGGCTGCAGGATGTGACGTTCGACGCTGACATCACGCACAGCAGTTGGGTCGCGGTGCGTATCCTGCCCTCGTCGCACACGAACCCGGTCTGGGTGGTGGTGGGCGACAAACCTGTGCGGGCCTCGCGCCGCAGCGCGGAGTGGTGCCTCGCCAGCGTGGATCGCTGCTGGTCACAGAAGGAACGCTTCATCAAGCCCGCCGAGCTCGACGACGCCAAAGCCGCCTACGCTCACGCCCGGGATACTTATCGAAGGCTGCTCTCGGAATCGGTTGTAGAGTGACGCTTAAGGTCGCCGGCCGCCGGGCAGCCGCGCAGCTCCACGCGATGGCGTTCGTGGCTGCGAGCGCTAGCAAGTGGGCGCCTCCGCGAACCGCGTAATCCGGAAAGAAAGCGCCGATTCCGCGGCTGCGCTCAGCGGCTGCGCCGCGGTCCGGTTTCCCTTCTGCGTAACTGAATGGTGAACAAGTCGGTTTTTCTTCTCGCGCAATTTTCAGACGGGGTGTTTCCAAGGAGGTTCTGTTTCGTCATACCCCTATCCATGTCGAATTCCGCGAAGTCTCCCCGTTCTTCCAGATTTATCCTGCGCACCGTCATCGTGCTCGTGGTTCTGGGTGGTGCGGCCTGGGGGACGCGCGTGGTTTGGAAACAGGTGAGTCCCGGTCTGTTTGGTAACAAGCGGCAGGAAAAGATTCCCACGGTCAAAGTCCGCACCGCTACAATCGCGGAAGAAATCGTCGCCGTCGGGCGCTTGCGCGC
>JANPIT010000261.1:0-8624 GCA_031425115.1 Opitutaceae bacterium
GTCTTGTCGCGCAGATGCGTGATGATGTGCGCGGCGAGGGGATGGTCGAGAACGTGAAGGGGCATCGGAGTTCGGTAGTTGAAGCAGGAAGCCAGGAAACCATGAAGCGGAGAAATGAAATTCGGGCGACGCCTTCTTTCCTGGTTTCCTGGTTTCCTGCTTCAACCCGTCAGAGCAAATCCCGCTCCACCTTCCGCTCCAGGTGATGCTCGAATTCCTTGCGCAGCTGCTTTTCCTTGCCGCGCAAACCTGACAGCACGGGCAGCCACTGAAACGCCTCTTCGCGGAGGTGCTTGGGCATCACCGGCGCCTCGGCCAGCACCCGGTCCAACGCGCGCACGCACAGCCCGGCGACGTGCTCGCAGACTTGCTGCGCCGCGACCGAGCTGTGTTGGCCGGCCAGATGCAGCGCTTGCTCGAGCCGGGGACGCTGGCGTCGCTGCAACGAGCCGCGGTAATCGAAGAGACTGGGCAGCAGCACGGTCGCCGTGCGCGGGAAGTAACTCGCCATCAAATTCCAGGGCTCGCTGCGATGGTCCCCCGCGTTGCGAATATCCGTGCGCAGCAGCACCGACGGCAGGTCCGCGAATTTCGCCGTCATGAACTCGACCACCGTCCCGCTATCGAGATCGGTGCCATCGAAGTGAAAGAGCGCGAGGTCGCACGCGACCAAGGCGCGCAAATTGAAATCCCGGATCGCTCGTCCGCTCCGGCCGCGCAGCTCCGTGAAATCCTGCGGCAACACACACCGAAAGCGCCCGTGGGACTTCTCGTAGATCGCCTCGGCCAACCAGGCATTGCCGATGAGATGCTTGAGCGAAAAAAGTTCGCCACCGAGATAGACGCTGTAGTTGCGCTGCTTTTTCTTCATCGCTGCGCTGCGAGGAAGCGCGGTGCGCGCGCGTGGCTCAACGCAAAAGGAATGAGGAAAAAGCAGGAAGCCAGGAAACCATGAAGCGAACCAGCGAGATGCTTACGCAGGGGCAAGGGAATCCTCCGGCGGTGTCGACGGATCAGACCCGCTCGTCTCCGTTTCCTGGTTTCCTGGCTTCCTGCTTCTCTCCCGGTTCCCCGTTCGGGGTTTCGTGGTTCACGGCTTTAACGTCACCGTGCGCTCCGTCTTCCCCGGGAGAAACGGCGACGCGTCGCCGCGCACCCAGGCGTCGTGTCCGGCGCGGAAATACGGCGACATCGGATGCGCGCTCTGGCCCCCCGGCATGTGAAAAATGCCTTCGCTCTCGCGGCCCGGCGACACCACGAAACGCTGGCTCGCGCCGTTACTCGGCGACTGCACCCGCGGCATGTCCGCATCGCCGGGCAGCGGCGTAGGCGGCATGTCCACCCAGTTCCCGATCCACGGGAAAGAACCACTGAAGGGGTGCCGGATGCGCGCGCGGTTGCGCCAGCCCCAGTTGCCGCGCGGCAACGTCACGCCGCCCTTGTCGATCGCGTTGATGGTGTCGTCCACCGCCGCGGCGAGCAGCTTGTCCCAAGTCGCGAAGGCCGGATTCAACAAGTGCTCCGGCTTCTCGCGCAACAACGCCCAGCACGCGCCCTCGAGTTGGAGGTCGCGCGCATCAAATTCTGGATACGCTTCCCGGCACGAGGCAAAGATCGGGGGAAACACGCGCGCAAACACCGCGGTGCGAAACTCGCGCACCAAGCGGTAGCTGACCGCATCGACGCTCGCGCGGCCTTCCCATTTCTCCGCAAACGACCGCAGCGCCCCGCGCGCTTTTTTCCCCGCCACCATTTCCGGCGTCAGGGTATCCATCAGCAGCTTGTGCCAGGGCTCGAGAAACAGCGCGCGGTCATCCAGCTGCACGCCGAGCAGATCTTTCGGTGTCGCGCCTGAGAGCGGCGCGAGGCCATCGCGGAGCTGCGCCGCGCGTGCGGCGCGCGGGTAGCCGCCGTCACCGAGCTTCACCAGCGCTTCGCCGCCGACCGGGCGCTGGTTGCCCGACCACAGCCGGCCCGGCAGGGTAGAGGCGTCACCGTGGACGACCGGCACCTCTTCCGGCGCGAGGTAACCCTCCCACTTGCGATCGCCGAAATTCCAGGTCACCGGCAGTCGCCCATCGTAGCCGACGCGTTTCGGCAATCGCCCGGCAATGGTCCACGCGATCGCCCCAGCGCGGTCCGCGACCATCAGGTTGTGCGCCGGCATGCCAGCGCGGTGGCCCACGGCGATCGCCTCCGCGACCGTGGTGGCGTTTTCCATTTCCATCAGCGTGAGATTCGTCGCCGCTTCGTCGTGCGCGATCCACCGATGGACCAGCGGGCGGTTACGGGCGTTCGTCGTGACCACCGGGCCCCAAATCGTCCACGAATAGTCGGCGATGACCGGCTCCTCGCCTTTCACGCGGATCGTTTCCTTGCGCTCCTCGATCTTGAGAAACTCCTCGCGGCCGGGAGCTTTGTAGAGCGACTTCGCGATCGAGTTGATCTCCACCTCGATGAGATCGCCGGTGTCGACATAACCCGTGGTAAAGCCCCACGCCACGCTGCCATTGCTGCCGGCGATCATCGCCGGTGCGCCGGGCAACGTGACGCCCGTGATTTTTTTTCCGCCAAATTCGATCGACGCGCGATACCAGATATTCGGCACGGCGTGGTCGAGGTGCATGTCGCTCGCGAGGAGCGCGGCGCCACTCGCGGTGTGCCGGCCCGCGAGCGCAAACGCATTAGACCCCGGCACAAACTCCGCGTCACGCTCCGGAAAGGGAAACGGATCGCGCGCCCACACGAGCGCCGGAGGTTGCCTGCGCTGCAGCTGACCGGCTTTTTTCACGCGCAAATCGATCAACTTGGGCAATGGGATCGGCGCGAGTGGCGCCGTGGTCCCATCCAGCGCGGCATCGGTCGGCGTAAGAAGCGGCGCGAAAAACGCCAGAGCCTCAAACCCCAGTTCGTCGCGCAGCGTCATGAGCGTGCGCTCGTAGCCCGCATCTTCGTCCGCAAGGTCCATGGTCATGGCATAGATTACCAGGATCGTATCCTCCGGCCGCCACGGGACCGGACGATCGCGTAACACGAGATACTCGAACGGCCGCTCGCCGAGTGAGCCGAGGCCCGTATTCACGCCGGCCACATAAGCGTGGAGGATCGCGCGCTCGGACGGGGAAAGGCCGGCGACGACTTTCGAGGCGAGGGCGCGGAAGCCATGCATGCGCGCGGCGCGATCGCGCGGCACGGCGCGCTTGCCGAACATTTCCGCCAACTCACCGGCTGCGACGCGGCGCAGCAGATCCATTTGAAAAAACCTCTCCTGGCCATGCAGCCAACCGGTCGCGCGCGCGACGTCTAGCCGGTTGCCGCCCCGAATCGTCGGCACGCCCAGCGCATCGCGCTCGATCGTCACCGGTGCCGCCAAACCGGCCACCACCGCCGTGCCGTCGAACTGCGGCAGGCTCGCGCGCACGCGCCAATAAATCCACCCTGCCACCAGCACCAGGCACAGCACCACTCCACCAATGACCCCGATCCCGATGCGGAGACGTCTCGCAGCGTTGGGCTTCATGGAGCGGACGGATCGGTTAGCGGCGCCGCAATTGAAGCGGGAAGCCTAGAACCCAGGAGGAAATCTGCACCGTGCCGTAATTTCATGGCTTCATGGTTTCCTGCTTAAATTCGAATAAGTCTTATCGCGGTGGGTCAGGGTCAAACCACCACTACACGCCTAATTGGCGCCGGAGTTCCGCGACAATCGCTTCAGGCGATTTTGCGATATCGATCGTAAGCGCCTGCGCCGGGGCTTCGAGCGTCGCAAACTGCGACTGCAGCATTTCCGGTTTCATGAAGTGCCCCTGCCGCGCATTCATCCGCTCCAGGATGAGCTGAAAATCGCCCGCGAGGTGCACGAGTTTCACGCGGCTGCCGGAAGGGATGGCGGCCACGCGATACGTTTCCTTCAGCGCGGAACACGTCACCACCGCGCTCTCTCCGCGCGCCAGCGCGCCCTCGATGTAGGTCCGAATCGCCGCCAGCCACGGCGCGCGGTCGCGGTCGTTCAGCGGAATGCCCGCGCTCATCTTCGCGACATTCTCCGGCGGGTGAAAGTCATCCGCATCCCGGAACGTCCAGCCAAGCTGGGCGGCCAGTTGCAGGCCGATGGTGGTTTTACCGCTACCCGAAACGCCCATCAGGAGGACGACCATCGCCTCGCGCTGCTCCCACGCTCGGGCCCGCACGGGATCGCGCCCCTCGTCGAAATCCAGGTAATCGAACATCGTCTGGATCGGCTGCGACTCGAGGCTGCTCTCGCGAATCCGTTTCGCCAGCATCTCCGCGCCCGGATCGCGCCAGCCGCGTTTCATCATGAAACCGCTCCAGACCTCGCACTCCTCGTCCGTGCGCAGCCCGCCGCGTTGTTCCGCCCACGCCAGGAGTTGCTCATCGTTGAGATCGCCCACGAGCACGCGGGCCTTCAACTCGTCGTAGTTCACCCGCAGAAAACTGATGCAGCGACCGTCGAAGCCCTTGCCCAGATTCGGCACGTAATCGGCCGGCAGGCCACCGGCCGCGTGCACGCGGATCTTGTCCAGCATCCTCCCAAAATAAACGATACGACCTACTTTCGCGTAAGGGCTGCGGAGCCCGGGAACATGCGCCATGGTCGCAACGTGGAAGGAAAAGGGCCGCGTCGAAACTCTAAAATAACGCCGGGCCTAGGCCCGCGCCACGCGCCAGAAATAAATTCCGGTCGCCAACGCGCCGAGCAGCCAGGTCGGAATATTCACCCAGAGCTGATGAAACGGCACCGGATAATTCTGGCAGGCCCAGATGATCAGCACGTGTTTCACCGCGATGAGCAGCCAGCACACCAGGATCAGCCGCTCGAACTTCGGATTGCGCGGCACGCGCCCATCCACCTTCACCTCCACCACAAACGCCAACCGATCGACCTCGGGCGAGGGTCGACCAGTGAAGAGGCGGACAAGGTTGGGCAGCATCCGGAAATGCGGACGGTAGAAGGACCGCCGGACAAAAGCAAAGGGCCGAGCTTGGGGCTTGGAATTTCTCCGGATCCCCAATGCGGTGGAGCGCGATGAGCGACCCGGCCCTGCCTTCCGCCCAAACTCCGCGGGAGAACCCGCCACCGCACCTCGCGCCCGCCAGCGGCGCCGCGGCCGGATTGAAGGCCGTGGGCATCACCGCGAAGCTGGTCGGCGAGATGGGGCTGGGTCGCGGAGTGCGCGCGCTGCTCTCCGTGAACCAAGTCGACGGCTTCGACTGTCAGTCCTGTGCATGGCCGAGCCCCGACGCGGATCGGCACGTTTTCGAATTCTGCGAAAATGGCGCGAAGGCCGTGGCCGACGAAGCCACGACAAAGCGCGCGGACCGGGCCTTTTTTGCGGCTCACTCGGTCACCTCGCTCGCGGCCGAGAGCGATTACTGGCTCAACGCGCAGGGCCGCCTCACCGAGCCTCTCGTGCTTCGCCCGGGCGCGACACACTACGCGCCCATCACGTGGGACGAAGCGTTCGCGTTGCTCGCCCAAGAACTGCGCGCGCTGCCGACGCCCGACGCGGCCGCGTTCTACACGTCCGGTCGCGCGAGCAACGAGGCGGCGTTTCTCTGGCAGCTTTTCGCGCGGCAGTTCGGCACCAACAATCTGCCCGATTGCTCGAACATGTGCCATGAATCAAGCGGCGCCGCCCTCACCGAGAGCATCGGCATCGGCAAAGGCACGGTGACGCTCGAGGACTTCGCGCACGCCGACGCCATCTTTGTCATCGGCCAGAACCCCGGCACGAATCACCCGCGCATGCTCGCCGCCCTCGAAGGCGCCAAGGCGCGCGGCGCGAAAATCGTTTCCATCAACCCGCTGCCGGAAATCGGCATCGAGCGCTTCAAGAACCCGCAGGATTTCCTGCATCCGCTCAAGGCCTTCAAAACGCTGCTCGGCGACGGCGCGCGGCTCTCCGATCTGTGGCTGCAACCCCGGATCGGCGGCGATCTCGCGTTACTGAAGGGGCTCATGAAGGAGCTGCTGGAGGCCGAGGAGCTGCGACCCGGCGAGGTGTTCGACCACGCGTTCATCCAGGAGCACACCGAGGGCTTCGCATCCCTCGTCGCGGATCTGCGCGTCACCGACTGGGACGAAATCGTCGCCGCAAGCGGCGTCGCGCGCGAAGCGATCCGCGCCGCTGGCCAGATCGCCGCGGGGTCGCGGGCGACGATTTGTTGCTGGGCGATGGGCCTCACGCAGCAACCCGCGGCGGTCGCGACGATCCAGCAAGTCGTGAACTTTCTGCTGCTGCGCGGGCACCTCGGCCGGCCTGGCGCGGGCGTGTGCCCGGTGCGCGGGCACTCGAATGTGCAGGGCGATCGCACCATGGGCATCTGCGAGAAGATGCCGGAGGCTTGGCTCGCGCGACTCGACGCGGAATTCGATTTCAAATCTCCGCGCACCCACGGTCTCGATACGGTCGACACCATTCGCGCGATGCACGCGGGGCGCGTGAGCGTATTCGTCGCGCTCGGGGGCAATTTTCTTTCGGCCACTCCGGACACCGAATTTACCGCGACTGCGCTGCGGCGCTGCACGCTGACCGCGCACATCGCCACCAAGCTCAACCGCGCGCATCTCGTGACAGGAAAGACCGCCTTGATCCTCCCGTGTCTCGGCCGGAGCGAGCGCGATGAGCAGGCGACCGGTGCGCAATTCGTCACCACGGAAGATTCGATGGGCATCATCAACTCATCGCGTGGCAAGCTCGCCCCGGCGTCGACGTGGTTGCTGAGTGAGCCCGCCATCGTGTGCCGATTGGCGGAGGCAGTGCTCGCGGATGGCCGGCGCAGCTCTGCGTCGACTCCGTGGCTCGCGTTCGCGGGCGATTACGGACTGATCCGCGAGCGCATCGCGCGCGTCGTGCCCGGTTTCGAAAACTTCAATACCCGCCTCCGCGACGGCGCCTTCGCGCTGCCGAATGCGCCCCGCGATCGGCGCGAGTGGCGGACGCGCACGCAGCGCGCGAATTTCGTCGTCGCCGCGATTCCGCGGCCCGCGCTCGCCGCCGGCGAGTTCGTGATGATGACGATCCGCACGCACGATCAGTTCAACACGACGATCTACGGGCTCGATGATCGCTACCGCGGCGTGTTCGGCGGGCGGCGCGTGGTGTTCATGCACGAAGCCGACATCGCCGCGGCCCGTCTCCAGCAGGGCCAGAGCGTCGATCTCACGAATCGCCACGGTGGCGTCGAGCGCGTTGCGCGCGGCTTCATGGTCGCGCCGTATCGCATCCCGCGCGGCTGCGTCGCCACCTATTTCCCAGAGGCCAATGTCCTCGTGCCGATCGACAGTGTCGCCGCCAAGAGCAACACGCCCACGAGCAAATTTGTGGTCGTGACGATCGCGGCCACCCCAGCCTGAGGTGACGGTTTCATATTTCACATTCGTGCGGAATCCATGCCCGGTCCCGGAGTAATTGACTTATCGCTCCCGCGGGGCTCCGTTGCGCGTGTGTTGGCACTCCGCAACAGACTGGCTGTCGTCCTCCTGCTCGCGATCTGGTTCGCGGCGACCCAGCATTGCGGCCTCGAGAATCTCGGCCTTTTTTCCGCTCACGGAGATGAGGTCGCCACGCAGGGTTGCTGCAAGGCTGATACCGACTCATGCGCAAAAGACGGATGCGACACGGTGGAGAGCGGCACTTACAAGCCAGACCGCGACCTGAAGGTGGCCACGCCGCAGTTCGTGGCGTGTGCGTGTCAGATTTGTTTGCCGTCACTGGTTTCGCCCGAGCCTCCGGACAGGAATGTCCTCCGGCTGGATTTTGAGCGCTCCGATGCCGGGGCGCCTACCTGGCATTTTGTGCAGAGAGCTGCGCTACCCGCGCGTGCTCCTTCGTTGAGTCTGGCCTGATCAGTCCCTGCGCGGACTGACGGGCAAACGTTCCGCATAGCGCCTCCGGCGTTATGTTTCTCGGGCTACTCCATGCCTGCGTGATCGTGTTCCTACCTACTCAATGAATCCCACTCTTCGTTTCTTCCTCATTTTTTCCGCAGGTGCGTTTTCCACCCTGTCAGGTGCAGAGGGCCAGGCCGGCGCCACCTCCATCGCGGTGGCAGAGCTCGTTTCCGAAATCGCGGCGGCCAATCCCGAGCTGAAGTTCTACGAAGCCGAGATCGCGACCGCGAAGGCGCGGGGCCGCGCCGCATCCGCGCTCAATGATCCCGAGCTCACCGTCGAACTCGGCCGCAAGCGCGTCAAAGCTGTGACCGGCGCACTCGCGGGCGAAGGTGCCGCGTGGTCGGTGTCTGTCACGCAAACCTTCGAGTGGCCGGGCCGACTCGCGCTGCGGAAAGCGATCGCGAATTCGAACCTTCAGCTCGCTGAACTCGGACTTGCGCGGTTTCGCCACGCCCTCGAATCGCGCGCCCGCACCCTCGCCCACGGACTCCACTCGGCGAATGCCAAAGCCAGCGCGGTGCGCGAGGTGGCCGACCGCTTCACCGCATTGAAAGAAACTTATCTAGCCCGCGAGCCGAGCGGCATCACGCCACAACTCGAAACGCGCGTGATCGAAGCCAGCGAACTCGCGCTGCAACGTCGCGCCACGGAAGCCGAGTTGGAGCTGCAAGCCGCGCTCCTCGAGCTGAACCAACTGCGCGGCGCC
>JANPIT010000262.1:0-1679 GCA_031425115.1 Opitutaceae bacterium
CGTGTGCTCGATGGAGAAAACCTGCGTGACGCCCATCGCGATGAGCTCGCGCTGGCCGTCGTTGGTCGCGTCGATCGCCTCGACGCTCCAAATCGACTCGGGCAGCGGAAACGCGCGGCGCTCCCACGCGATCGTCTTCGCCTTCGCCGCCGGCGCGGCGCGCTCGAACGCGGCGCCCGACAAATCCAGCTCGTAGATCATGCCTTCGTAGCTGAGGACATAGAGCCGGCCGCGCTCGTCCTGGGTAAACGACGTCACGCTCTCCGGCGCGGTCGCGATGTGGCGCAGCGACTCCAGTTTTCCGTCACGCTGCGTGAGCCCGAAAATCATCCGCGAGGTGTAGTCGCCAAAGATGTAGACGCCGTCGAACGACGGCGCCGCGCCACCGCGATAGACATGACCGCCCGTGACCGAGTTGCCGTAGCGGCGGCGGTAGGCGGCGACGGGCGGAGTGTAAGTTTCACCCTCGCGGCGGCGCAGGTTTGAGAACGGCTCGAAGCCCTCGACGACATTCCACCCGTGGTTCTCACCGCGGCGCACGATCGCGACTTCCTCGACGCGGTCCTGGCCGACATCGCCGACCCAGAGATCGCCCGTCGCGCGATCGAAGCTGAAACGCCACGGCTCGCGAAAACCGAGCGCCCAGATTTCCGGCCGCACGCCCGCGCGGCCGACGAACGGATTGTCGGGCGGGATCGCGTAGGCGAGCCCGGGATCGCGACGGTCGACGTCGATGCGCAGCATTTTGCCGAGGAGCAGGCCGGGGTCCTGGCCGTGGCCGTTGGGATCCTGCTGCGGGCCGGTGTCACCCATCGCGCAATAGAACATGCCGTCGGGTCCGAACGCCACCGTGCCGCCCGTGTGGTTTTGCGTGACGGCGGGAATCTTCAACAGCACGCGCGGCGGCTCGCCGGAATCGGTGCGAAAATCCGCCGACGCCCGGCGCTCGACGACGAGCGTGGCGATCGCATCGCCCTCGACGATCTGGTGTTTCTCAAAATAGCGGCGGTTCTCGCGGAAGCGCGGGTGAAACGCGACGCCGAGCAGGCCGTTGGGCCCGCGCCGGTTGAACACCTCGGCGGAGAAATCGGCGAAGAGCGTCTTGGTGAAACCCTGCGCGCCGCGGTCGAGGCGCCAGATTTTTCCCGACTGGTGCGCGGCGAGAAACGCATTTTCCTCACCAGGCATTTGGCCGAACCACGTGAGACCGAGGCGCACGTCGCCGGGCTGCTTCACGACGGTGTGAGGAAAGCGCAA
Source organism: Opitutaceae bacterium (assembly GCA_031425115.1). Lineage (GTDB taxonomy): Bacteria > Verrucomicrobiota > Verrucomicrobiia > Opitutales > Opitutaceae > ER46. The sequence continues at coordinate 1,258 of JANPIT010000262.1, forward strand.
CGCCTCGGTGAGCAGCGGGCGCAGCGTCGCGAGTTTCGCGAGGGGCGGAATCTCGTCGGGCATGCCGCGGTGCGCGGTGAGCGAGTTGGCCGGCTGTTTCAGGCTCGCGAGGTAATCGATGAGGTCGGCGAACTCCTGCAACGAGAGCGCTGCGTGCAGGCCCTCGGGCATGAGCGAGAGCGGGCTCGGCTGCTGCGATTTCAGATCAGCGGCGGGGACGGTGATGAGTTTTCCATCCGCGCCCATCACGGCGACGCCGCCGGCATCGGCGCGCTTGATGACGCCGAGGTGCGTGGCCCCCGACTTGTTCTCGACAAGGGTCGCGCCGTAGCCGACGGCGATGGTGGCGTTGGGCTCGAGCAGCGCCGTGATCAGATCGCGGCGCGGCAACGCGTCGCCGACGGCGAGGAGGTCGGGGCCCG
>JANPIT010000263.1:0-3637 GCA_031425115.1 Opitutaceae bacterium
GCAGGAGAGCGAATTCATGGGTAACAATGACAGCCGGAGGGGTTGGGCAGCGGCACCACCGCGGATGCGGATGGCACGAAGGGTATAGCGATTTTCTTGCCGCAACCGCGATCTGCGCGCGAGGAGATTTCCGGTAAGGCGCTCGCTCTTCGGGGTGAGCGATCATCCTGGAAAACGCGGTTGAAGCGCGGAGGACGTGGAGCGCGCAGAGGTGAAAACCTGTTCTTTTCGCGCCGAGCCCATGCACTCGGCAGGTGAGCCTTTTGAGTAATGGATTCTCTCTCTTTCTGCTCCGCGTCCTCCGCTATCTCCGCGTTTCAACTGCGGAATTTGGGATCATGCGGCTTCGAGCCGCAATCCTCTGGCAGTTCCCGGTCGCGCGTCACGTCGACTTCGGCCCCCGCCACCGGTCGACGCACCCTCGGCGCTACCACGCCGGTCACGCTGCGCCGTTGACAGCGCCCGGCACTCGGCGATGACAAAGGCGCACGCATGCCCGACCAACTGCCGATCTTCCACGTCGTGGGTTTCACGGGGCACCGGCAATTGAGAAATGAGGCGGGCGTCGAACGCGTGATTCGGGAAACTCTCGAGAGCCTGCGCGCCGAAGCAGGGGTGGAATGGATTGCGCTGTCGTCCGTGGCGGCCGGCAGCGACCTGGTGTTTGCCCGCAGCGCGGTTGCCCTGGGACTCGGTTGGGAGGCGGTGCTGCCGCTGCCTCCGGCGGAGTTTCGCCACGATTTTTCCGGCGCCGAATGGCTGCAGGTCGAGGCGGTGCTCGCCGAGGCGGAACATGTGCGCGTGATCAGCGAGCGCGGCGTGCGCGAAGATGCCTATCTCGATGGCGGCATGGAAACGGTCAACCACTGCGACCTCCTCCTCGCGGTGTGGGACGGGGAGCCTTCCCGCGGCCGCGGTGGCACCGCCGAGATCGTCGCCTACGCGCGCGAGCTGCACCGCCCGCTGATCATCGTCGACGCGCGCACGCTCGAAATTCGGAAGGAAAATTTTCAGCGCCTCAAAGTCGGCGATCGCCACCTCGCCGCGCTCAACGCGCTCCCCAGCGTGAACGAGCCGCCGGATGACGGTTCCGATGAGAGCCGACGGTGCGTGCTGGGCTTCCACCTCAAAGTGGATCACGCCGCGACGAACGGTGCGCCGCATTTTCGTCGGCTCATCACCGCGACCGTGGGCCTGCACGTCATCGCGACAGGACTCGCCGCCGCGACGCTCGCGTTTCACCTCCATCATCCTGCCCTTCCCTGGGGCAAGCTGGCGTGCCTGTTCGGCGCCCTCGGAGTAGCGCTGGTCGTGCGGCATCACCGCCACCAGCACGACTGGGTGCGTGGCCGGCTGGCAGCTGAGATCACGCGCAGCGCCCTCGCGACCTGGGGGTTGCCCCGCGCGGTGCGGCTCTTCGACGACTTTGACTGGGCGGGACTCGAGCCGCTGCGCCGCTCGCTGGACGTGCTGCAACGCCGCTCCGCCAAGGCGCGACCCGCGGCCTTCGATCATTTCAAGCAACGCTACCTCCGCGAACGCATCGACGGACAACTCGCCTATTTTCAACGGCAAGAATCGCGCGCGGTGCCACTGCTCTCCCGGCTGCGAGCAGGCTTCGTGGTCAGCTCGGTGTTGGCCATCGTCTTCACGGCGGCCTACGCGGGGCACAGCGCGATGGCCGAACCGATCGCGCCTGCGTGGGTGGAGATGTGGGTGTTCGGCTTCGGTCCCATCGTGCTGCCGGTTTTGGCGGCCGGTTTCATTTCGCTGATTTCCATCAACGACCTGCACCGCCGCGTGGCGCGCTATCGCGAGATGCATGTGCGACTCGAGGCGGCGCGGAAAGAGGCCGCCTTCGTGCAAACGTGGGGCGCACTGGAGCGCGTGGTGGCCAAAGCCGAGCGCGCCCTGCTCCAGGAAGTGTTCGAGTGGCACTCGATCACGAGCTTCACCGAGACGCATTGATCCACGCGGCACGGAAGTCTAAGCGGACCTATTTCCCCAGCTTCTTCAACGCCTTGTTCATCTTGACCAGGTCGCAGGCCTCCGGGTCGTAATCGGGGCCGAGCCACTCGAGCCATTCGCGGCCGAGGTCCGTATTCGGTTCCTTGATGCAGGCGAGCATGTCGTGAAACGCCTCGATGCCCCCGCAGTCCTCGGGCGGCCCGGAACGTTCGCCCGCGGTGCACGTGGGGTAATACACGCCTTTTTCCACCACCCCGATTTTATCGACCTTGATGTCGATCTGCCAGCCATCCCCGAAATGGTAGCCGTAAGTGAACCGCTCGCGGTGCTCGAGATCGAGGTCGGCGAGCATCACATCGCGGTCATCCTCGATCGTCAGCTCCTCGCGTTTCAAGGGGTTGCCAAAACGCAGATCGTCCAGATTGAAGGCGTGCGTCTGATAATCGAACCAGTCGAACGCGATCTGGATCGTGTCGTGCAAGCGCGAGAGCCACATGGATTCACGCACGAGCAACCGGCGCCAGATGCGCGGCTGACACGCCACGACACTGAGCCGCAGCGTGAACGCGCGCTCCGGCGGCTTCTTTACCTTGGAGCCTTTGCCTTCGTGGAGCGAAATCATGGAGCGGACCACGAAAGCGCACTGCCCCAAGCTCGGCAAGCGGAGGTTAAAGAGGGGCCCAACCGTGCAGCTCCGGTTCGCGCCCCGACTTTCCCCAGCCCTCTATTTCACCAGCTCTGGCTCGGCTGAATCCGCGCCCTCGGGAAATGTATACGGCAGCCGCCAGACGCGATCGCCGGCAGCGTTGGCAAAATAAATCCGTGACTCGCTGAGTGTGTCGGCGTGGCCGTCGGCCCAGAACGCGAAAAAGGGATCGCGCGCGTTGCGTGGCCGGCGGGCGTAACTGTGGTTGAGCGAACTCTCCCGGGTGATACCGCGGATGCGTTGCCACGTTTTGCCCTCATCGCGACTCGACCACAGCACCATCTCGCCGCCCGTGCCCCACTTCTGCGGACCCGTATCGGTCGGGGCGATCACGAGCCACTGGTTCTGCTGCACGTAAAGGCTGCCCATGTCGTAGTTGTGGTCGGAGGTCGTGACCGTGGAAAAAACCCACGCGCCCTTTTTCCAGTGTGCGACGGTCCACGCGCGATCACCGCCACCTGGGCCCGGCTTGAAATCGCGCGAGAGCACGTAGAGCAAAATTGGGTTCCCCTCCGCGTCAAAGTTGAGATCGCAGGTATACAACAGCCGGCCTTGCGCCGCGTAATCCACCACCAACGCCGGGTTGTTCACCTCCGCCAGCGGGAGCGCGAGCGGCGCGCCCGCGGCCGTCGTCCACGTGGCGCCGAAATCCGTTGTCTCCGCGTAATAGAGATTGGTGCGCTTATCGACGTTGCCGCCGGGATGATAATTGAAAAACGAGGCCACTTTCCCACCCTGCGCGCCGCTCGTCTGGTAATGCCCGCCCATGCCCGCGAGCTTCTTCGTCTCGCTCCAGGTGCGGCCGTCGGCGCTCGTTTCCCAATACAGCTCGCGGCCCTTGGTGTATTTCGTGAAGAGGTGAAGAAAGCCCTTGCCCGGGACGTGCCAGGGTTGCGGATACGTGATGACTTTTTCCGCGATACGCTCGAAGCGAGAGAGGTCGTAGGGTTTGACGCTGCGGTA
>JANPIT010000264.1:0-2168 GCA_031425115.1 Opitutaceae bacterium
TGATGAAGGCCACGCGCTCTTTCGCGGCGCGGATGCATTCCTTGAGGTTGATCGTCGTGCGGCGCTCCTCGTCCATGATGCCGACCTTGATCGTGAAGCGCGGCAGGCCGAATGCATCCTCGACGCGGCTGAACAGTTCGCAGGTCAACGCGACTTCCTCGGGTCCGTGCATTTTGGGCTTCACAATGTAGATGCTGCCCGCGCGGGAATTGCGCAGCTTGGACTTGCCCTTCAAATCATGCAGCGAGATGAGCGCGGTGAAGAGCGCGTCGAGAAAGCCTTCGGGGATTTCCTGACCGTCGCGATCGAGCACGGCATCAGTGAACATGTGGTGGCCGACGTTGCGCGCGAACAGCACGCTGCGGCCGGGCAGGGTGAACTGGCCGCCACCGGGCCGGGTGTAGGTGCGGTCCGGGTTGAGCGTGCGCGTGTGCGGGCGACCGCCCTTCGTGAACGTCTCGGACAAGTCGCCTTGGAGCAGGCCGAGCCAGTTGACGTAGGCCTGAAACTTGTCCGCCGCGTCCACGACGGACACGGAGTCCTCAAAGTCCTGAATTGTGGTGAGGGCGGATTCCAGCACCACATCCTTGACGCCCGCCGCGTCGGTCTGGCCGATGGTGTGGGCGCGGTCGAACTGGATTTCGAAGTGCAGCCCGTGGTTCACAAGCAGGACGGAATTTGGCGCGGCTGACTCACCAGTGTAGCCCGCGAACTTCGCCGCGTCAGCGAGCGTGGTCGTCGAACCGTTGGCGAGCGCGACGGAAAGCTGGCTCCCGTTCACCGTATAACCCGTGGCGTCCTTGTGGCTGCCGGCGGCGAGCGGCGCGGCCTGATCCAGAAATTGGCGGGCAAATGCGATGACCTTGGCGCCGCGCTTGGGATTGTAGCCGCCGGATTTTTCGCATCCGTCGGTTTCGGGAATAACGTCGGTGCCATATAGCGCATCGTAGAGGCTGCCCCAACGGGCGTTGGCGGCGTTGAGCGCGTAGCGGGCGTTGGTGACGGGCACCACGAGCTGCGGCCCGGCGATCAGAGCGACCTCGGCGTCCACGTTGGCGGTGGTGGCGGAGAAATCCGGGCCCTCGGGCAGGAGATAGCCGATCGAACGGAGAAATTCCTGGTAGGCCGTCGCGTCGTGCGGCGTGCCGGCGTGCTGCTGGTGCCAGCCGTCGATCTGCGCCTGAAAGTCGTCGCGCTTGGCGAGCAGCGTGCGGACGCGCGGGGCGAGGTCGGCGACGATTTTTTCCAGCGCGGCCCAGACGGCTTCCGGGGCGAGACCCGTGCCGGGGCAGATGCGCTGGCTGAGGAGATCGTTGAGGACGGTGGCGACCTGAAGGCCGCCTTGGGAGGTGCGATGTGTCATTACTTTGAATTGGTTCATGCCTAATCTGGGAATTTCACGGAGCGGCGACACTCCTGTCGCGATTGCTCCCAGAGGGCGGCAGGAGTGCCGCCGATCCGCCGTCGTCGGCTCATTCGGAGGGTGAAATTTCCGCGCTAATCATGGCCCCCAAGGCAGCACGTTGAGGTGGTCGAGATTCACGACCGCGCCGGGACGCAGTTCGATGCGATTGGGGCCGCGACGGAGCGTCACGATCTTGCGATCCCAGGCCCACGAATTGCCGCCGCCCGTTGGCCACAGTATCAGCGGCGTGGTGACGCCGTTTACGGTCAGGTCGGACTCCGTGACCAGCCCGCGGCGGATCGCATAGCGAAACTCCAGGGCATACCGTCCGTCCGGCCGCATTCGCGCCCTCGATACGGATTTCGCGCGCTGCGCGCTCGCCGCGCTAAATTCGACGGGGCCGCCGTCGCGCGTGTAGGCCACTGCGCCACACGCCCGCCCGGCCAACGTCAACGCCAGCACCGTCAGAGCGATCGAACTGAGCCAACTCTTTTTCATGGAAGATAAAAGTGGCGGCGCTCATGTGAGTCGCCGCCATCGTGATCAAGCAGAAGGAGCCATCTTCCGTGCAGAGTCTTTCTCTGCCCAGCAGAACACTCCTTCGCGCTGGAGGGACCGGATTAGAACTCGAAGGTGTTCGTCAGCGTCCAGGTTTGCGGCGTGGAGATGCGCACGCTGGCAACCGAGCCATCCGGCTGGGTGCTCACCGGGATGAGCTGGTTGCCGCGGCCGACGTTTTTCACGTTCAACTGCACGTTCCAAG
>JANPIT010000265.1:0-5184 GCA_031425115.1 Opitutaceae bacterium
TATTACGACGAAATCGAGCGCCTCGATCGCTTTGTCGGCGCGGTGCTGGATGAGCTCGAGGCTCAAGGCGTGGCGAACAACACGCTCGTGGTGTTTCTCAGTGACAACGGCCGGCCTTTTCCGCGCGACAAGACCACGCTCTTCGACAGTGGGATCAGGACGCCGCTCATCATGCGCTGGCCCGGTCGGTTGGCGCCAGGCAGCGTGAGCACGCACCTGGTCAGCACGATCGATCTCGCGCCGGGATTTCTCGAAGCGGCAAAGCTCGCGCCCGCGGCGACCGGTCAGGGATTAAGTTTTTTGGCGGCGTTGCGGCCCGAGGGCGCGACGCCGCGGCGGGAAATTTTCGCGGAGCAAAACTGGCACGACTACGCGCAACGCAGCCGTGCGGTGCGCACGAGCCACTTCAAACTGATCGCGAATGACTACAGCGATTCAGCGCTTACGCCCGGGGCCGATGCCGTCCGCAGTGTAGCATTTCGCGAACTGGTGCGGGTGAAGGCCGCGGGCGGGTTGGCATCGCACCAACTGCAATGTTTCACTTTGCCGCGCCCCGCGGTGGAGCTCTATGACCTGCGCCACGATCCCGAGGAGTTGCACAACGTTGCCGCGCTGCCAGCGTATGCGAGCGTGGTGACAGATCTCAGCGCACGCCTCGCACAATGGAAACGGGAGACGCAAGACGTCGCACCGACCGTGCGCTCGCCGGATGAGTTCCACCGTGAGACCGGCGCGCCGCTGCCGAATCGCAAGCGTCCGCGGCCCGGGAAGATCGAGCGTTAGAGAAGGCGCGCGGGACGCGCGTCTCACTAGATCGCAGTTTCCATCGGCTGCTCGACGCCGATGAGTCGCCCCGTGTCACTGTTCAGCCGCACGATGGCGCCGGCGGTTGATAACGTCACGAGGGTCGCGCCTTCTTCGGCGACAATAGCTGCGCACGGGTCACCCGGAGTCGGCCATTCCGCCATCCATTGAAGGCGGAATGCGCCATCGAGGCAGTAGAGATTGGACAGGCCCGGGAGCAGCCCGAACGGATGTTCGCGCACGTAATAGCGCAGCGGGCCGTGCCGGAATTCCACGACGGCAGTCGCTAGCGGGGTGTGGCCGCCAGCCCGCGCGCCTGCGCGCGTAAGCTGACAGAGCGTGCCGTCGATGACGGCGAGGGCGGGGATTGCGTTTTCCGTGCTCACAAGAAACTGGGGCGCAGAGGCCAACAGGTCTGTTACGATGCGGCGACAATAAATTTCGGGACGTCGCGCCTGGGGGTGCTGGTGAAGCGCGCGCTTCGACTAACGCGGGAGGTTGACGCCGCCATGATTTGTGCGCGCCGCCGCACGTGGCCAGCGCAGTTCCCGGCGTGCGCCCGCTGTCGAAATGGATTTCTGGATACAAGGCGGGCTCTTCTGGCGACGCCAGGCCAGGGTGTTTTTGGCGAATGCTGACTTCCAACGAGTTGACCGACCGAGGTGGCAACGCACCCCAACTCGATGAGAAACGAGTAGGTGGATTGTTGGCCTCGAGGGAGGTGACTCACTGCCGGCGATGGACGTTTTACCTCCCAGACACGCTGGCGCCAAGCGGGTCAAAGAGCGTGCGCCGGAGGAGGAGGGAAGGAACCAAAAAGAAGATCGGCGCTTCACGTCATCACAATCCGCTTGGTTAAAAACTTAATTTACTACCCATGAAAAAATCGATTCTACAGAGCGCATCCTCCATCGTTGCGCTCACCGTTTGCTCCTGTCTCACCGGCTCGATCGCCTTCGCGGCCAAAGCCGACCGCAAGGGAAATTCCAGCGCGTCCGGAACTATTTATAGCGCGCAGGCCGTCGCGTTGAAAGTGGACGGCGTGACCTCGCCGACTCCGGGTCAGATTGTGGTTTGCGATACCGGCCCGTTGCCGGCGTCGGGCGGGTGGCTGCAGAAGACCCAAGCCAATTTTACCTATGGTAACGGAGGTCTTACCATCGATCATGCGGCGGCCCTGGCATCGGGTGGTGGCCCACAGTCGAGCGCGAACGCCACGCTGTCCGGCTATCGGGTCGAGTTTATAACGGGCGACGGCCATCACACGCATCGGGCACTGATCGAAGCGGATTATATCTATAGCGAAGCGACTGCATCGGTGGAAAAGAATGGTCGTATCTCGCTGGAGACGAAAGTCGTGGTCCAGGGCCTCCGGGTGAACGGCGTCGCCATTGCGGTGACGGGCCAGGCCAATCAGCGGGTGAACCTCCCGGAGGAGGCAGGTGGCTACCTGATCATCAACGAGCAGGCGAACGCGGCGAGCAACACGAGCGGCGACATCGCCGTATCCGCGATTCACTTCTACGTCTGCCACTGCATTGAAGGCCATGTCGGTCTGGTGCGGGCGGGGATCACGAGCGACGGGCGGCCGCCGCAACCGGATGGTGACTGCGGCAAGGTTACCGGCGGTGGTTGGATTGTGGGCACGCCTTCCGGTGAGAAGGGCACGTTTGGCATGAGCGGTGGAATTCGCCGCGGGGAATTCTGGGGCCACTTGAATTTCATCGACCATGGCACGGGGATGAATGTCAGCTCGACTGCGGTGACGGGCTTCCAGGTCGATCCGTCGAACGCGAACGGCCGCATCATTTCCTACTCCGTGACGATCAACGGCGTGGCCGGCACGGCACGGCTGCTGGTGATCGATAATGGCGAACCCGGACGCACTGATGTCTTCGATCTCACCTTGTCGAACGGTTACCGCGCGGTGGGTGAATTGGGCGGCGCTCGCCCGGGCGGCGGTAATATTCAGCTGCACAAGTGCCCGCCCGGTTGGGAGTGATCGGCACTTCACAGTCAGCTATTTCAGTCCCGCCGCGGAAAGTGGCGGGACTTTTCGTTTTTTTCCTGCGCGCAGGTCCGCGGCGTAGTTTGCCGATGACGCGCCGAAGTTTCCCATCGCGCAGGCTTGCAGGTGGCGATGGCCGAATTGTAGCGTAAGCGTTTACTGCATGAAGAAAGCGCTCATCACCGGCATCACCGGACAAGACGGCTCGTATCTCGCTGAACTGCTACTCGCGAAGGGCTATGAAGTTCACGGCGTCATCCGCCGTGCTTCGACCTTCAACACGAGCCGGATCGATCACCTTTACCGGGATCCGCACGTGAACGGGGTGAAACTTTTTCTCCACTACGGCGATCTCGCCGACTCGGTGCAGATGGTGAAGTTGCTCTACGCGCTGCAGCCGGAAGAAATCTACAATCTCGGCGCCCAGTCGCACGTCCGGGTTTCGTTCGATATTCCCGAATACACCGGCGACGTCGTGGGCTTGGGCGCGACGCGCATTCTCGAAGCCATTCGCGAGGCGGGCCTCGGGAAGAAGTGCCGGTATTATCAGGCGTCTTCCTCCGAAATGTTCGGCAAGGTGCAGCAAGTGCCGCAGACGGAGGACACTCCGTTTTGGCCGCGTTCACCGTATGGCTGTGCCAAGATGTATGCGCACTGGCTCACGGTGAATTACCGCGAGGGCTACAATCTCCACGCGTCGAACGGCATTCTCTTCAATCACGAGAGCCCGCGCCGTGGCGAGACGTTCGTCACGCGCAAGATCACGCGCGCGGCGACCCGGATCAAACTCGGCCTGCAGGACTCGCTCTACATGGGCAACCTCGATGCCCGGCGCGATTGGGGTTATGCGAAGGAATACGTCGAGATGATGTGGGTGATGCTGCAGCAGGACAAACCCGACGACTACGTGGTCGCGACCAACGAGACTCACACGGTGCGCGAGTTCATCCAGGAGACATTTGCGCGGTTGAATCTCGATTGGGAGAAATACGTGAAATACGACGCGCGCTATGAGCGTCCGGCCGAGGTGGAATTGTTGATTGGTAATCCCGCGAAGGCCAAGCGGCAGCTCGGGTGGGAACCGAAAGTGAAGTTCAAGGAGCTCGTGCAGATCATGGTCGACGCGGACCTCGACCTGGCGAAACGCGAGGCGCAGATCGCGGCGTTGCCGAAGCCTTGAGGTCCTAGCTTAGATTAATTGCTTACAGCGCATGAAGCTCTTCATCGCGGGTCACAACGGCATGGTGGGCAGCGCGCTCGTGCGCCGCTTCGAACGTGAGCCGGGTGTGACACTCCTGCTCCGCACGCGACGCGAACTCGATCTGGAGAGTCAGGCGGCGGTGGATGAGTTTTACGCCGCTGAGAAACCCGACGTCGCGATCATCGCGGCCGCGAAGGTGGGCGGTATCCACGCGAACAACACCTATCCGGCTGAATTCCTGTTTGATAACCTGGCCATCGCCGCCAACACGATCCACTCGGCCTATCGCCACGGCACGCGCCGACTGTTGTTTCTCGGCAGCTCGTGCATCTACCCGAAGCACGCGCCCCAGCCGATGCCGGAGAGCAGCCTGCTCACGAGCGAGCTCGAGCCAACGAACGAGGCTTATGCGATCGCGAAGATCGCGGGGTTAAAGCTCTGCCAGTATTATCGGAAGCAATACGGCGTTTTGTTTCACTCCGCGATGCCGACGAATCTCTACGGTCCCGCCGACAACTATCACCCCCAGAACTCGCACGTGTTGCCGGCGCTGATTCGGCGTTTTCACGAGGCGCGTGAAGCGGGGAAGTCCGAAGTCGGTGCGTGGGGCACGGGCGCGCCAAAACGCGAATTCCTGCACGTTGACGATCTCGCGGACGCCTCGGCGTTTCTGCTGGCGCAGTCGAACCCGCCCGACTGGATCAATGTCGGCACGGGCACGGATGTCACGATTCGCGAGCTGACGGAAACTGTCGCGGCGGTCACGGGCTTCGCGGGCAAGATCACGTGGGATGCGAGCAAGCCGGATGGCACGCCGCGAAAGCTCATGGATGTGTCGCGGCTCGCCGCGCTTGGCTGGCGCGCGCAGATCCCGTTGCGCGAGGGCATCGAGCGGACCTACGCGAGCTTTCTGGCAGAAAAAGCTTCCGGCACACTGCGAGGCTGAGTTTACCTCAGCGCCTCGCTTTTCGTGCCGGTCTCCCGTTTCAAACTCCCGCCGCCTCCTCGCTGGGCATTCGCGTTCGTCGCGCTGGCGGCTTTCGCGTTCCTGCTTCGCGTTTATGCGGGGGTCTATACGCCGGAGCACGGCATCACGCGTTTTCTTCGGGTCGGTCAGGAGTTTGATGCACGCGGGACCGCGGTCTTTCGCGCGACGCCGAAGTTTATCGAC
>JANPIT010000266.1:0-2582 GCA_031425115.1 Opitutaceae bacterium
CCAGAGTGCGCCTACGTCGCTGCGCGCACTGGGTCAGATCGTGGCACCGGGCTTCGCCTGCTCTTTGCTTAGCCTAGACGCGCGCCACCATCCACGCGCATTCCCCTCAACGTCCCACTTCGTAGACTTCCACCACCCCAAGCCCCGGCTGCGCCGGCTGGTCGCGCAACGGGTCCGAGCTACGCAACTCGAACGGCCGCACGATCACGGTGTAGTTCCCGGGCGCGAGGTCGGCGAGGATGCACGGCTCGCGCCGATTCGTGGGCGCGTGGCCCGTCGCGAAAATTCGTTGCTCCCCGTAGGTCACTACAAGCGGCGCGAAATCATTTTCCGCGCTGGCGCCGCCGACCGCGCCGGTGCTCCAGTCATCGTTCTTGAGGATGATCTGCCCCTCCGCGTTGCGGATTTCCATTTCCGGATCGTCGAGCACGTTGGTCATGCGGAATGGCGCGCGGGCCAGCGTCGGCCCGAGGACGCGAATCAACAGCCGCTTGGTCGTGCCCGGTTCGCCGCTCACCACGAAGCCGCCGTAGATTTCCTTTCCCTCCCGATCCGCATAAGCTCGCGTAGCCAAAGCGATGATACGCCCATCGCTCCTCCCGCTCTCGTAAGCCTCGATCAGCCCGAAGCCCGTCGTGTCGCGCGCGCCCTCAACGACCGCGCTGTAAGCGCCCGCGGGCAGGGTCACCAGCACGGCCGCGTCGGCGCTGCCCGCGGCCAAGGGGAACGCCCGCACGCCTGCCGCCGCGGCCGCAATCTCGCCCGCTGCAGCCGCACGCCCCACGCCAGCGGGCGAGCTCAAATTGTCGTTCTCCGCCGCCACGAATCCGCCCGCTAAAATGCGCAGCACCGGATCGGCCAGGACCCCGCTCACCCCAAAATTCGTCAGCGCCGGGCCCGAGGCCCGGATCAGCACCTGTTTCTCCCCGGCGCCCTCGACCACGAAGCCACCGATCAACACCTGATCGCTCACGCCGACAAACGCGCGCGTCGCGACGTTCACCAACGTGCCAGCGCCCGCAGTCCGCTGAGTCTGTAATCGAAATGCCGCTGTCGCGACCGCGTTGAGCTCGATGGTGAGCGCGCAATTCGATTCGCCCGGTCGGCCCGGCGCGATGCCGATGGCGGCGTTGACAGGCGCGGGAACAACGACATCGGGATTTGAAAAATAGCTCAGCTCTGTGCCAGGCGGATACGACATGATATCGTGATACTGGCGGCCGTCCGCGCCGAAGAAACGATGGCCGTAACTGAAACTGTAGGCGCCCTCGCCGCTCTGGGCATTCGCGCGATCATGCGCGCAGCCGAGCACGTGGCCAAACTCGTGCGGCACCACGTTCGTGCCCGCGATCGAGGTATATTGCACCACGGAGAACGCGAAATCTGCGTTGGTATTATCGTGCGGCACGTCGAGGAGAAAGCTCAGCCCGCTGCTGGCGGAGTCGCGGCGGCCCAATGCAAGGCACACGATGTCCGCGCCACTCGCGTCACGCAGCGCGTGGATCTCGTTCATCTCCCGATCATCCGGTTTGTAGAGCGCCGTCAGCGCGTCGTCCTGCACTTTCGCCGGCGTGCTGATGCTCTCGTCGTAGTCGGTCTCGGCGAGACCCACGAGTTTCACGCGGGCGGTGATGAGACTCGCCTCGAACGCCGCATTGGTCTTCGCGATCGCGAGATCGAACGCACTTTGCAGCGCCGCCGTGCGGGCCGCGCCGGCGAGCGTGTTCAACACTGTAGGCGTGTAGAGCATCAACACGTGAATTTCCGCGCGCTGCGGATTTTCGGCCGCCGCCGCCGCTAACACTCCCGGCCGCGGATCGCGTGGCGCCAACACGCTTCCTAGGGCGCGCGCCGGGACGCGTGGCTCCTGTGAGACCGCGCGTTCGCCGCCGCAGGGCGGGACCAGCGTGGGATCGATCTGATAAAATTGCGCCAGCTCAACGGTCGCCGTGCGCAGCGCGAAATTCCCCCGCTCCGGATCTTCGATCGACGCGTGCAGAAACCCCGCGTGCCACGCAAACACCGCCCGACTCTGCGGCCGGCCTTCAATCCGCCCCACGCTCGTGAAGCGATCCGGACCAAGCATCTCACTCGCCTCCATCACGACCATGAGCGCGCTGCCGTCGGGGAGCGGAAACTCAACGCGCCCCACGCCCGGCTTCTGCCAGAACGGCGACGCTTTGCCTGTAATCAGCGCGGTGTTGAGCCGCACATAGTGTATCGCTCGCGTCGGCGCGGGCAGTGCCGCATCGAGCGTGGCGGCGTCGGCCGGTCGTGCATACGTGAACAACGCCGCAGCCGTAGCCGCGACAGGACGCACAGCCGGCGGTATCACCGGAGCGCCAGTCGCGACTCCGTCCGCCCCCGAATTACGGCCCGCCATGGCAACTTCCGCCGTGGAATTTGCGGCTGACTTACCAGCCTCTCCGCCGTGGCGGCGCTGCGAGAAAATCCCGACCACGACCGCGATCGCCACCACCAGCACCCACCAACCCCGACGGTGCCACAAGGGAAGGTTCGACATGCGCAGGTAGAATTGAAGCCAAAGACGGCCGGTCGGCAATGCGGTTTGAGTCCCCGCC
>JANPIT010000267.1:0-12305 GCA_031425115.1 Opitutaceae bacterium
CCCGCCGAGGGCGATTCGGGTCCGTCCGGCTTCACTATTGGCCGCCCGCAGCGACTCGTTGACGATGTCTTTGCGCTGGTCGAGCGAGACCATGATGGTCTTTTCCCGGTAATCCTGGAGGTCGCGGGCCATTTTCTCCACCCGCTTTTGCTGTTCATCGACCGTGGCCTTGAGATCGTCGACCGCCTTCGCCGACTCCTGCACGCGCATCGCCAAATTATAGTTTAGATACTCTTCTGCGAAGAAGTTCGCGACCTTGGCCGCGACATAGCGATCGGTATGAGTGTAGGAAATCGCGACCACCAGCGTGAGGCGTTGGAGCGCGACCTTGCGATTCGCCCCGAGAATCCCGGGCACCGCATCCGCCGTGGCGCCCTCGTAGGGAGCCAGAAAGGCCTGCAGGTCCGCGCCCTTGATCCGCTCCGACACGCGAGTGATCATCCGCGCACTCTCGATCACCTTCATCTGGGTGTTGAGATCTTCTGCGCCACGGATGTCAGTATCGACGACCTGTTGCACCTGCATGACCGTCGGATCGCGCCGGAAGATCTGCAGGGTGACCGTCGACTGGAAGATTTCCGGCTGCTTCAGGGTGTAGACGACCGCGCTGGCCACCACCACGATGAAAACCAGGACGACATACCAGATGCGCTCGCGCAGCACCAAGAGATAGTCCTGGAGGGTCCGGTGTGCAGTATTGCCCGCGTTTCCCTGGCCGTAGCCGTATTCATTCGCCGCGTAGCCGTAACCGTAGCCACTGGCCTCCGTGGAGGACGCCTTTTGATCTTGATCGAGTGCCATTGTAAAAAATGAGATCGGGTCATGCGGCTGGCACCCGGCGTGCCCCGCTGCGTGACCCACTAATTAAACGCTAAACTGCAAACGCACGAATTGGGTTAAATGATACGCTCGGGGACAAAGATGATGTCATCCGGCTGGATATAGACCGTGTCGCGGTTGGGGCCGGTGCCCTTCATCAGCTCGTCCACGTTGATCGTCACGGTCACCGGGTCGCCCTCCCCGTTGTTACGCGTCAGCTTTACTTTTTTCAGATCGCCTAACCGGCTAGCGCCACCGGCGAGTGAAAGACCATCCAGCAGCGTGAGCGTCCGCTCGGGCGGAAACTGCTTTCGTCCCGCGGAACCCACAGCGCCAAACACATTAAAACTCCGCTCCGAATACTTGGTGACGAGAACGCTGACCTGAGGCTCGACGAGGTAATCTTTGTTGTAGAGATCCCGGATCATCGTCTCGGCCTGACGGGCCGTTTTGCTCTTGAGATTGATGTTACCAATCAGCGGGAGAAAGATGGTGTATTCTTGCGAGATAGTCACCTCGCCCTGGCGGCTAATATCGTCCTCCTGATATACTTGCACCTTGAGCGAGTCCTGCGGCTGCAGCACGTAATCCGTCGTGGCGGTGGTGCGCACCTCGGACTTGCGGGCGTCGGTGCCCTGCGCGAGCCCCGACGAGCGCAATCCGATGGAGATTAACCCTAACACCAGCAGGCAAGCGACAGTCGGTTTCATGATGAGATGATGGCAAAAATACGGAATCCAACACTCTCGCTTTCCCGCCTACCGGTCAAGCTGTCTCTCCGGAGGAAGTGGTCTTTTCTGACAGGGCACGGCCCACGCCCAATTCGAGTAGTGCCACACCGCGTGTGCCAGCTGGTGCGGGCACGCGCCCCGTGGATCTTAGTCGCGAGTTCTTGGCGTGGGTCCGATCCAACTGCAGACTCTGCCCGGGCTCCCGCACCTCTGCGAAGAAGCTTCCTTATCCGGAAGGCAGTAGTTCTCCAACCTTCTTCTACCGCGCGCCTGGGATTGTGAAAACAAGTGGCAAACAGGCATTTCCTACTCGTGGGACACCCGGATCCGGCCTGCTACAGTCGCTACGGAACGCGTCCCATTAAGGACTCGGAAACAAACGGACGGCCGCTTCCCAGCACCTTTAAGGCGAGCCTCAATAAGAGTAACGCGCGAGAATGCGCAGCCGCTGCGGAAAAAGGGGCAGGCCACGTTGCCCGGCAGTCCGGCCTGCGACTCGCCCGTGCACATCGCGGACGAGCCGTAGTGCGGTTGACGGCCCGCTCGCTATTCCGCGTTCTGCTGACTTCATGAATCGCCGCCTCTTCCTGCTGCACACTGGACTCGCTGGCGGTGCTGCACTCGTGCGGCCCCTCGCGCATGCCGCGAACGCGGCCGCAAACACCGCGCGCCATTTCCCGGCGCGCGTCGTCTCGGCCTCCGATGTCCCGTTGCCCGCCGGCAAACGCTCGCCTTTCGGCTGGCAAACCGCCGCCGTGAGCGAGACGCCGTTGGTCCTCGGTTGGCCTGATTTTCCCGCGGACCTCAAGCCGACGCGCTTGCGAGTAAGCGTCGGCCTCGACGTGCGGGACGAGAAACTCATCGAGGCATTCCTCCCGGCGTCGGGTCGCGTGGTCGGCACGTTTGATGTGCGTTACGGCTGTATTTTCCAAGTGTTTGAGATTCCGCTCAACGTCGCCGATCTCGCCGACGTCCGTCGCGAGGGGCTCGGATTGCGCCGCACGAAAGGCGCGGATCTACGCATCTTCACGGCAGGCGAGGGCATGCCCGCGGAGCTGCAGCCGCATCTGCTGGTGCCTGGGACGGTCGATGCGATGACGGAATATTTTGCACGCATGGCGTCGCTCGCGTGCGTGCAGAGCTTCAGCTGGCAGGGCGGCTGCGTGCTGGATGGGCTGCTCGATCTGTCCGCAGTTCCGGCGCACCGCGCGCTGAAGGACGCCGCGAGGCGCCAGCTCGCGCACTACGTCGTCAACGACAAACTCGTCTACGAAAACCACGTCAGCCAGGTGAGCGACGGACGCATCTACGGCATCGAGGGCACACTGCCGTTCGCGGCGCTGGCGCACCTGGAGCCCGCTTCGCCGCTGTTGGAGCTGCCGCTGAAATTTTGGGCGGCGCGGCACGACGCGGAGCACGTGATCCTCGATGGCGGTCACACTTCGAGTGAGGGCTGTTACACGGTCGGTTATCCGCTGGCCGTCATCGGCCGCGCGCGCGGCGACGAGGCGTTGCAGAAGCTCGCGCTCACGCAGCTCCGCGTGCGCCAAACCCGGCTCTTCGATGGCCAGACTTTCTGGCGCACGCGTGAAGCGGCCGACGGCAAAACGGGCAATCGCAACTGGGCCCGGGGCATCGCGTGGCAACTCCTCGGTTTCGCGCGCACCTTGCGCGAACTCGGCCCGCGCAGTGACACCGCGGATCTCATCGCATCGTTCCGCGAGCTCGCCGCTTGGGCGCAAAAATTTCAACGCCCCGATGGGCTGTGGTCGTGTTTCGTGGATGAGCCGCAGACGCCCTCGGATACGGCGGGCAGTGCCGGCATTGGCGCCGCGCTCGCGATCGGCGCGCAGCAAGGCTGGCTCACTGGCGCCGCGCGCACGGCGGCGGAAAAGTGCCTCGCCGGGCTGAAACCGCACCTCACCCCGGATGGTTTTCTCGGGGGGATCGCCCAAGCCAACAAGGGCGGCGAGCGCCTGCAGCGCGGCGACTATCGCGTGATCTACCAGATGGGCATGGGCCTCATGGCCCAGTTGATCGCGGCGCTAGCCACTGAGCCGAAATAGGCGCTTCGTTATTTGATACCGCGAGGTCCCGCGGCTGGGGAGCGATGTTGCCGAGGAAACGCCCCAGCCGTTGCGGATGCGCTGGGTCGTGCATCTGCTGAAACCATCCGAGCGTTGCATTCTTGATGACGTCGTCCGTTGAAAATCCGCCTCTGCTGGGACCGCGCGCCGCGGAGTCGCCGACCCTGGCGCAGCGGTGTGAACTGAGAGAGCGTCCCGCCGGCCGGATGGTCGGGCGGCAGCGATGGAATCAATTGCGCTCGCTCGTTCGGTCAGACGCTGCGTCATGGCTAGGCGGCCCTTTACGTGGCTGAAGAAGTGGGAGCGCGTGTGGGCAGAAGTGAAATTCTGCTCCGACGCTTGCCGGATGAGAAAGAAAAGTGGCCCGCCCGGCGGCTGAAATTTTCCGCCGTGCCGGGTTTGTAGCGGCGGAGGCGTGCCGCGCCCGTGCGGGCAGGGAAGGCACAGTCTGCTGACGATCTATCCGTCTCGGCTGCCGGTCGTCGCGACAACTGCTCATCGAAAGCTTGCCGGGCCCGCCCAAGCGGAATCATTTCAAGGAGTCTCGTAGTGTGATGCGCCCGCGCGACTCACCCCGCAGCCAACCCAACCCCCGTCGTTATGATTGCACCCACGCTTTGCCCTGACCGCGCCTCTCGATCGTTCCGCCGTATCCTATCTCTGGTTATGCTGGGGATAGCAGGCTGCCTCACCTCGGTCGCAACGGCGCAGACCACGCTGACCGGAACGGTGACCAACGCGGCCACGGGGCGGGCGCTCGAAGGCGCGTTGGTGTCACTCGCGGGTTCTGACCGTGAGATGCTGACGGACAGCCAGGGCAACTATCGTTTCGAAAATCTCGCGACCGGCACGGTGTCACTCTCCGTTTCCTACACCGGCCTGGATCGCGCCAACGTGCCGGTGACCCTGGCGGCGGGCACCGTGCGTCGCGATGTCGGCCTGACCTCGCAGCTTTATGCCATGGATAAATTTGTCGTGGCGGGCGAACGCGAGGGCAACGCCCAGGCCGTCACGTTGCAGCGGGTGTCCGACGGCGTGAAGAACATCGTTTCCACGGATGCGTTCGGCAATCTCGCGCAGAATCCCGCGGACCTCCTCGTGCGGCTGCCAGGGGTCGAAGGCGACACGGTGGATGGCACCGTGCGTTACGTTCGGATACGCGGCGTGCATCAGAATCTCACGACGATCACGATGGACGGCAACCGCCTCGCCGACGCCGCGTCGGGCGGGTCGACGCGTGAATATCAATTTCAGACCGTGAGCGCCGACACCGTTGAACGACTGGAAGTCGTCAAGTCGCCTACGCCGGACATGGAAGGAGATTCGATCGGCGGCGCGGTGAACATGGTTTCCAAAACGGGATTCGACAGCAAGGGACGGCAGGCCCGCATTTCGCTGGGCGTGACCTACCGGCCGTTGGATGAGCGGATGACCGGGCTGCCTTATAACTACGCCGTGTCATTTTCGGAGGTCTTCGCCGACAAACTCGCGGTGGCCGTCAACTTCGGTCACCGCCAGCTGTTCACGCCGCAGGATACGGTCACCCAGACGAGTCAGGCCCTGGCGAATGGCGTCACGGGGCCGACGTATACCAATCAGGTGGGCTACACGGATGAGCGGCTCATCACGTCGCGCTGGGGTGGGGGCGTGAGGCTCGACTACAAACTCGGCGACCGGAGCCGGATTTATCTGAGCTCAACCGTGAACCGTCTCACCGATCATGATACGGATCGCGTGATCGTCTTCGCCACCCCGCAAACGATCGCGACCCTGGACGCCGCCGGCAATCCCACGGGCGCGGGCGGGATCCTGCCGGGCTTTACGAACACGTTTACGACGGTCCGCGCGGTGCCGAACAGCACACTGAACGTCCAGGCAGACAATGCATATAAGGACGCTGAAACGCGCTATCATCAATTAGGCGGCGTCTACAAATTCGGCGGGCTGGATCTCGACTGGAATGTCTATAAGTCGGATTCGAAGTCGAACTACTCCGGTCAGCGCAACCTCAGTCTCACGGCGCGGGGGATCGGGTTCACCGTCGACCAGAGGGTGAAGTCCGACTTTCCCGTCGTGACGCAGACCGCCGGCCCGAGCATCACGGACCTCGCCAGTTTTACCGAGAACCGTTATCGCATCGATCGGCGCGCCGGCTGGGACAGCTATCGGGGAGTTTCTCTCAACGGTCGGAAGAGCTTTAGCGCGCCGGTGCCGACTTATATCAAAGTGGGAATGAAGATCCGCGAGCAGCGCCGCGTGCTGGAGGCGTCCCAATGGAGCGGAAATTACGTTGGGCCGGACGGGGTGATGGGGATCAATCCGGCCACGGGTCGGAACGATGATGATCTGGCGCAGTTCGGTTTGATCGAGCGCGGGCGGCTGCACACCGACGATGTTCGGTTTCCCAACGTGCCGATCCCCGCGTTTCCCGGCCACACGAACAAGCTGATCGACACCGCGCTGGAAACGAGTCCGCGCCTTTTCGTGCAGGAGACGGCGGCCAATGTGCAGGCCCAGCTCGTCGGTGATCAGACCTTCAAGGAACGAGTGCCCGCGGCGTATATCATGGGGAACATGCAGCTTGGCCGGCTCTCGGTGCTCGCGGGCGTCCGGGTCGAGCGCACCAAAACCGAGGGCGTGGGCGCGCTGCAGGCGATCACTCCCGAGGAGCGGGCGCGCCGCGCGGCGTTCGGAACGGGGCCGCTGACCGATGCGGAGATCCGCCGGCGGAACTTCGCGGAATACGGCGGCCGGCAGGTCCGCACCGGTGAATACCAAAACGTGTTACCGGGCGTGCATTTCAAATTCGCGCTCACGCCGCGCCTGATTGCGCGGCTGAGTTACGCTACCAACATCGGGCGGCCGGGCATCGGCCAGCTCATCCCGCGGACGAACGTGAATTTCGACAATCAGACGATCACGAGCAGCAACCCCAGCTTGAAGCCGCAGACGGCGGATAATTTCGATTTCAGCGCCGAGTATTACTTCGAGCCGGCGGGCGTGGTCTCGGTGGGAGTGTTCCAGAAGGAGATCAAGAATTTCATCTTCACTTCCGGCGGGGCGACCGTCCCGGCGGGGCCGGACAATGGCTTCAACGGAGACTATGCCGGCTACGCGCTCACCACCCAATACAACGGCGGGTCGGCCAAAGTGCGCGGCCTCGAGCTCAACTACAGCCAGCAGTTCACGTTTCTTCCGGGAATCTTCGGCGGCCTGGGCGGCTACGCGAACTACACTCGCATGGAAACCCAGGGTAATTACGGCGCGGGGAACGCCATCGGCCTGGCGCCGAATCCCAAGGGCAAGGTGGCCGGCTTTAACCCCGAGACGGCGAATTTCGGCCTCTCCTATATTCGAAACAAAGTCACGGTCCGCCTGCAGTTCAATCACCGGGCGCGCTATCTCACGACCTATAATATCGTCGAGTCGCAGCTCGTGTATCGGATCCGGCGCGACACGCTCGATTTGAAAACGCTCTACCAGCTCTCGCGGCGCTTCAGCGTCTACCTCGATATCAACAACGTGCTCGGCGAATTCGAAACGGGCAGCGACCGGGGCAGTCGGCCCAGCCAACGCCGCGTGCTGACCCCTGGCTTCTTCGCCGGGGTGAATGCGCGACTCTGAGCGAACGATAAAGAATTCGGTGCCGCGGGGTGATCGCGCGGTCGACGCGATACCCCAGGTCGTCCGCGCGGAGTTGAGAGACTCCGCGCGCGTGCCGCGGCGGCGGGATCTCTAGCGCGGATTAAATAAAACTTTAGCCGCAAAAAGGCGCAGAACGCGCAAGAAAAAGGCCTCTTTCCCAAAAGAGAAAAGGTGTGCTGGTTTTGCGCCTGTTGTGCCTCTTTGCGGCGACGGTATTTTGAAAATGCTCTAAGCCGCGGGGTTTAGGATCCGGATTTCGCGTTGCGGGAATGGGATCGAGATCTCGCGCGTGCGGAAATTCTCCACGATGGCTTTGTTTATCTCGGTGGTCGCTGGGCCGTAGTCGGGCACCTGCACCCATGGCTGCACCGCGATCTGAATCGAGGAGTCTGCCAACGTCGTAACGCCCACGACCGCGGCGGGCTCGAGCAGCACGCGGGGATTCTGCCGCAGGACGTCATTCACCGCCGCCAACGCGAGGTTGAGGTCAGTTTCATAGGCGACGCCCACCGCGACGTTAATCTGTCGAATCCTCCCGTAGTTGTGGAGGATCTCGCCCACAATTTTGCGGTTGGGCACCACGACTTTGGATTTGTCCGGATGGCTCAGGATTGTGGTGAACAGTTCCACGGTTTCAACGCGGCCCTCCACGCCAACCATCGACACGTATTCGCCCACGCGAAAGGGCTTGGTGAAGATGATCGTGAGTCCGGCGACGAGATTGCCGAGCACACCTTGCATCGCCAGGGCAATGCCGGCGCCGGCCACCCCGAGGCCCGCGATGAGGGGGAGCAATTCGACGCCGATGTTCTGCAGCGCGATGATGAAGAAAAGCCCGAGCACCAACGCGCGTGCCAGGCGAAGAAACAGCGTCCGGACCGGCGGTTCCAAATCGAAACCGGCGAGCGAGCGCTGCACCAGGCGGCCGATCCAGCGCGCCACCATATAGCCAACGACCAGGATGATGATCGCGGTAAAGACTTTCGGGCCGAACTTGATCGCGAGGTCGACGAGGGTCCGGCGGGCTTGGTCTATCGTTTCGAGTTTGTAGTCCATATTCCGAAGGAGAAGGGATAACGCGCGTGGCGCACGCTACGGGGAATTAGGCGGCGCGCGGCGGCAATACAATCCGGCTCCGGCGTGGCTACTTGGCCGCAGGCAGCGCGCGCTGGATGGTATGAACCTAAAACCCGCAGTTGGAATTTAACCACAGAGGCACAGAGAGCACGGAGAAAACCACTTCCTGAAAATCTGCTCAGCTCTGGAGCCTCACCTGCCGGGTGAAACTACCTTCACCGGAATTTATCCGGACTCTCCTCTCTGTGCCTCTGTGTCTTTGTGGTTCAACTGCGGTTTCTACGATGAAGGTAGGGCAGCTTTCAGGCGCGTGGCTCGTAGTCGTCGAAAGCGAATCGAACCAGTCGCGCCCGGAGGTCGCGACGCTCCCCGGGAACGGCCAAATTTTATGAGCGGTCGGGATTATTTCTTCTTTCCGGCCGCTTCTGTTTTCGCCTCGGGCGTGTGTCCCGCCGACTTCGCGACACGCACCTCCTGTTTCGGCGCATCGAGAATTTCTTTCGGCATGCGACTCTTCGCGAGCGCGACCGCGGACTTGAGGCGACGCTGCGCATCCGCGGCGTTGTCCGTCTCGTTGCGATTCGCGGCCTTGATCACATCGTCCGCAATTTTCGCGGCCTGTTCGAAGGCGCCCTTCAGCCGCTTGGCCCGCTCGGGATCGCCAACCTTCACTTGATCTTCGAGGGCGTGCGATGCGAGGTGGATGGTCTCCGCCCAGCTGGCAACGCCCTCCAGTTTCCTGGCCGCGAGCGCTGCGTCGATTTTTTCGCTGGCCGCTGTCGCGCTTTGCCAGACCGCCGGCAGCGAGGCACCGCCGAAGAGCTCGGCCCACTCCGCGGGTTGGGCTTTCTTTTCCTCCGCCGCACCCGCGGGGAGGGCGAGCGTGGCGGCGGTGAACGCGAGGAGTGAGACGAGGCTGCGGTGGGTTTTCATAAAATGGGTTATGGGATGGGTTGAGTCGCGGGCGAAACGAAAGCGGGCGCCGGCACCGCGAGCGGGTCGACGCGCGCGCGTGCCAGTGCTCGCTCGGCGGCTTTGCGGCCGAAGCGGAAAAAGACGGCGGGAGTGACCGCCATATCCAGGAACGTGGAACTCACCAAGCCCCCGAGGATCACGACGGCGACCGGGTAGAGGATCTCCTTGCCGGGTTCGTGCGCCGAGAGGACGAGAGGAATCAGGGCGAGTCCCGCCGTGAGCGCGGTCATGGTTACGGGGACCAATCGCTCCAACGAGCCGCGGATGATCATCTGCGCGCTAAACGTTTCGCCCTCGTGCTCCATCAAGTGGAGGTAGTGCGAGATCATCATGATCGTATTGCGCGTGGCGATACCCGCGAGGGTGATGAAGCCGACGAGCGTCGCAATGGAGATGGTGCCGACGAGCAGGTAGGTCAGGCCGAGTGCGCCGACAAAGGCGAGCGGCACGTTGAGCAGCACCTGTGCGACAATGATGCCGGAATGGAAGTGCGCGTAGAGAAGAAGAAAAATCACGACCAGGGTCAGCACGGCCAGGATGCCGATCACGCGCGAGGCCTGCTGCTGGCTTTCGAACTGGCCCTCGTAGCTGACGAAATAGCCTTTCGCCATCGGCACTTTCTCGGCCAGCTCGCGTTGAATTTGAGCGACGATGGAACCGAGATCGCGCTCGGCCGTATTCGCCGAGATGACGATGCGGCGCATCGCATCCTCGCGGGTGATAGCGTTCGGCCCCTGGCTTTCCAGCACGTCGGCAATCATCGAAAGCGGAATGCGTCCGCCCGCCGGAGTATCGATGAGCAGTTCGCGCAATCGTTCAGGATCGGCGCGGGCTGAATCAACGAAGCGCACCACGAGATCAAGCGTGCGGGTGCCTTCCAGCACCTGTCCAACCACCCGGCCGTTGAGTCCCGCTTCGAGTCGCGTGGTGAGTTCGCCCGGCTGCAGTCCGTAGAGCGCGGCTCGCTCGCGGTTCACCTGGATTTTCACCTGCGGAATCAACACCTGTTTCTCGACTTGCAGGTCGACCACCCCAGGGACACCGCGCATCACGCCTTCGGCTTGCGCGGCGTAGCGGCGCAGCGTGGCGAGGTCCGGGCCGAAAATTTTCACCGCGATCGCCGCCTGCACGCCGGACAGCATGTGGTCCATGCGGTGCGAGATCGGCTGGCCCACGCTCACGACCATGCCGGGGAGCTCGGCGAGTTTGTCGCGGATCTCGTGGAGGATTTCGGCGCGGGTGCGATCGCTCGCAGCGAGATCGACGTCCAACTCGGAGCGGTGCACGCCCTCGGCATGCTCATCGAGTTCGGCTCGCCCGGTCCGCCGGCCGGTGAGCTTGATTTCGGGAATCGTGAGCAGGATTTTCTCGGCGATGCGGCCCATGCGGTCGCTCTCCTCGAGCGAGGTGCCGGGCGCCATGGCGAGCGTGATCGTCGCCGTGCCTTCGTTGAACTCGGGCAGGAAAGTCCGGCCCATCATCGGATAAAGCGCGGCGCCGCCTACGACGAGGAGCAGAGCGAGGCCGACCACCACCCACGGATGGCGCAGCGAGGGGCCGAGGATGAATTTCTCGTCGCCGCGTTTCAGGATGCGAACGAGCCAGCCGTCGCGTTCGGCGCGCAGGCGTTTCATTTTCGGCAGCAGATACGAGCAGAGGACAGGTATCATTGTTAGCGATACGACGAACGAGGCGAGCATGGCGACGATCGTCGCGATCCCGATGGGGGCGAACAGCCGGCCCTCGATGCCGCCGAGCGCAAACAGCGGGAGAAAAACGAGCACGATGACGAGCGTCGCGAAAAGGATGGAGTTCCGCACCTCGCCGGAAGCGTCGGCGATTACGCGCAACACAGGCCGCGGCATCGGCGCATGGAAGTTCTCGCGCAATCGTCGGTAAACGTTTTCCACATCGACGATCGCGTCGTCGACCACCATGCCGACCGCGACGGCGAGGCCGCCGAGCGTCATCGTGTTGATCGAGATGTTCAGCGCGTGGAAAACGAGCGCCGCGACGGCGAAGCTCAGGGGAATCGCGGTCAGGGTGATGAGCGTCGTGCGGAAGTTGAGGAGGAAGAGGAACAGCACGATCACGACCATGATGGCGCCATCGCGGATGGCCTCCTGCACATTGGCGATGGCATGCTCGATGAACGTCGCCTGCCGAAAGAGGACGTTCACGCGTGCGTCCGCCGGCAGGGACGGCCGGATTTCGGCGAGCGCAGTTTCGACGCGGCGCGTCAGCTCGGTTGTGTCTGCTCCCGGCTGTTTCTGCACGCCGAGGATGACCGCGGGGCGACCCGCGACGCCCGCGTTGCCGCGCATGGGCTGAATGCCGAAGCCGACATCCGCGACGTCGCGCAGGAAAATCGGCGAGCCCGCCCGCGTCTTCACCACCGTCGCGCCGAGCTCGTCCGGATGGGAGGTGCGGCCGAGATTGCGCACGAGGACTTCACGGGCGCCGTTCGCGATAAAGCCGCCGCCCGTGCTGCCCTGCGCGCGCTCGGTCGTGGCATTGATCTCGTCGAGGGTTACACCGTAAGCCGCCATGCGCTCCGGGACGGCGCGGACCTGCATCTGCTTTCGGCCTCCGCCGATGACAATCACCTGCGAGATTCCAGGAATCGTCAGCAACCGCGGACCAAGCTGCCAGTCCGCGACCGTGCGTAAATCCATCGGTGCGGTCTTTCCGTCTTCGGACGAAAGTCCGATGAGGAGGATCTCGCCCATGATCGAGGAGATGGGCCCCATGTGGACTTCTGTGCCCTTCGGCAGTTTGGCTTCTGCGAGGGCGATGCGCTCCTGCACGAGTTGGCGGGCGCGGTAGATGTCCTGACCCCAGTCGAATTCGACGTAGACAATCGACAGTCCGACGCTGCACGTGGCGCGCACGCGTTTCACGCCGGGCGCGCCGTTGAGCGCGGTTTCCAACGGGAGCGACACGAGCGTCTCGACTTCCTCCGGGGCGAGAC
>JANPIT010000268.1:0-5181 GCA_031425115.1 Opitutaceae bacterium
CGCGCGTGATGCCCGGCTGATCGTGCACGATCGAGATGCGCTTGCGCGCGAGCCGATTGAAGAGCCGGCTCTTCCCGACATTTGGACGACCGACAATGGCAACGATGCGGGACATGGGAGCAGACTAAGCGCAAAGACGCGCAGAAATGCAAAGATTCGCGAAGAACTCTGAACGGGTCCGCTCTTTGCGAACCTTCGCCGCCTTCGCACCTTTGCGCTTCAACTTGATTTCTTTCCGTTCACGAACCGCTCCACGCGGTCGCAGGCTTCGATGATCTGATCGTAGGCCGTCGCGAAACACGCGCGCACGTGCCCGGTGCCATTCTCACCGAAAGCGGTGCCAGGCACCACGGCGACCTTCTCCTTTTGGAGCAGGCCCACCGCGAATTCCTTCTCGGTGAACCCAAGCGGCGTCACGTCAGGAAACGCATAAAAACTTCCGCGCGGCAGGTGACACTTCATGCCGATTTCGTTGAAACGGCGCACGATCAAGTCACGCCGCCGGTGATACTGGTCGCGCATTTTCACAACGTTATCCCAACCGTTCTTCAGGGCCTCGAGCGCGCCTTCCTGCGCGATGATCGAGGCGCACATCATGGCGTATTGATGCACCTTCATCATGGCATCGATCAGCACCGCGGGACCGCACGCGTAGCCGATGCGCCACCCGGTCATCGCAAACGCCTTCGAGAAACCGTGGAGAAAAATCGTCCGCTCCGCCATGCCGGGGAAACTCGCGATACTGGTGTGCGTGCCTTCAAAGGTCAGCTCCGAGTAAATCTCGTCGCTCAGCACCAGTAGATCTTTCTCGCGGCAGAAGTCCGCGATCTTTTCCAACTGCTCCCGTGTGCAGGTGCCACCAGTGGGATTGCACGGCAGGTTGAGCATTAGGATCTTTGCCCCTGGCACCCAGGCCGCGCGCAAGGCCTCGGCCGTCAGTGCGAAATTATCCTTCGCATACGTCGGCACCGCGATGCCTTCGCCATGCACCAGCGTGATGCTCGGATGATAGCTCACGTAACACGGTTGGTGATACATCACCTTGTCGCCTGGATTGCAAAAGGCGCGGAAGCACAGGTCGAGCGCCTCGCTCACTCCGACGGTCACGATCACCTGATCATCCGGCCGATAGCTCACGCCGAAATGCCGTTCGACGTAGGTCGAGATTTCGCGGCGCAGCTCGATCAGTCCGAGATTGGAGGTGTAGTAAGTCTTGCCGCGCTCGAGCGCGTAGATCGCCGCCTCGCGCACGTGCCAGGGCGTGACGAAGTCAGGCTCACCGACGCCGAGCGAGATGACGTCCTGGCCTTTCATCTTTGCGACCAGTTCGAAAAAGTCCCGGATGCCGCTGCGCGGCAGCGTGGCAATATGCCGCGCAACGTAATTGGAAGGATTCATGATGCTTGTGCCGTTGGTAGCGACGGGCAGCCTGCCCGTCCGTGGAAGGACGGACGCGCGGGCCCGCGCGTCCCTACCGATTATATCACGGGGCGACGTTGAGCCGCGTGGTTTGCGCCTCGCCGCTATCGAGCAGGAAGCCCTGCTCCTTGTAGCAACGCAGCATGAAATGAGTGGAGGTCGAGAGCACGCCCTCGATCGTCGACAATTTTTCCGAGACGAAGCCGGCGACCTTCTGCAGCGAGCCGCCCTTCACGAAAACGAGCAAATCGTAACCGCCGGACATGAGATAACACGACTCGACCTCGTCGAACCGCGCGATCCGCTCCGCGAACCGGTTGAACCCGCCCCCGCGCTCCGGCGTGACTTTGACCTCGATGACCGCGCGCACCGCGGCGGCGGCTGCGGCCTCGCGGGAAAGATCGAGCACCGGACGCCAGCCGAGGAAGATTTGGTCCTTCTTCAACTGTTCCAGGTGCTGATTAACCTCCGCTTCGGTCATTCCCGCGACCTTGGCCATCTGGCCGGTCGTGAGGCTGCCGCCGTCGATCAAAAGCTTCAGAACAGGGTTCATAGGGACGGCGGTTATCCGCCAACCCGCGCGCTTTGACGAGGACGAATTTACATCGTCCCAATTCAGTCGCGGCCGTTTGTGCGCGCCGCCTGTGCACGATCATCCGCGGGCAGCCAATCGCGCTGAACGACCTATCCCGGAAAGTGCCGCCCGCCCCTACGCCGCAGCCAAAACTTCTCCGCGACTCAATCGACGAACGCTCCCACTACCGTGGGGTTGCTTCCGCCGAAAAACTGCGCCAACCGTGTCGTTCGCATGTTCGAATCCCTCACGGAAAAACTCGGCAACGCGCTGCGCAACCTCCGCGGCGTCGGTAAACTTTCTGAAGAAAACATGGCGGAGGCCCTTCAGGAGGTCCGCACCGCCCTCCTCGCCGCCGACGTGCACTTCAAGGTCGCGCGCGACTTCGTCGAACGCGTCCAAGCCCAGTGCGTCGGCCAGGATGTGTTAAAGGGCGTCGCGCCGGGCCAGCTCGTCGTCAAAATCATTCACGACGAACTCGTGCGCCTCCTCGGTGAGGGCTCCACGGATCTCAGTGCGGCTCGCCCTCTCAAGATCCTCATGGTCGGCCTCCACGGCTCCGGTAAGACCACATCGACCGCCAAACTCGGCAAACTCCTCAAGAAGCGCGGCTACCGCCCCTTCGTGGTCGCGTGCGATGTGCAGCGGCCCGCCGCCATCGACCAGCTCGAGATTCTCGCGAAGCAGGAGGAGCTCGGCTTTCACGGTGATCGCGTTTCGAAAGACGTCCCCGCCATCGGTGCCGCCGGTCTCAAGGCCGGACTCGCCGCCACGGCCGACGCGATTATTTTCGACAGCGCGGGCCGCCTCCAAATCGACGCCGACCTCATCGAGGAGGTGAAGAAACTCCGCGCCAAGATTCAGCCCGATGAAGTGATTCTCGTCGCGGACGGCGCGCTCGGTCAGGAAGCGGTCAACGTCGCGAAGACCTTCCACGAAGCGCTCCAACTCACCGGCCTCATCCTCACCAAGCTCGATGGCGACACGCGCGGCGGTGCGGCGCTTTCGATCAAGTCGGTTACGGGCGTCCCGATTAAGTTTATCGGCACCGGCGAAAAGACGGGTGACTTCGAGACGTTCCATCCCGACCGACTCGCTTCGCGCATCCTCGGCATGGGCGACGTCGTTTCCCTCGTCGAAAAAGCGCAGGAGACCATCGACCAGAAAGACGCAGAGAAGATGGCGGAGAAGATGCGCAAGGCGGAGTTCGACCTCGAGGACTTCCTTTCGCAGATGCAGCAGGTGAAAAAAATGGGCTCGATGCAGAGCATCCTCGGCATGATGCCGGGCTTGAGCGGCATGCAGCTCCCTGCCGGGGCCGACGAGCAGATGGCGCGCACCGAGGCCATCATCAAGTCGATGACCAAGCAGGAGCGAAAGAAGCCCGACATCCTCAACGGCAGCCGCCGCAAACGCATCGCCGACGGCGCCGGCGTGAAGATTGTCGAAGTGAATCAGCTGCTGAAGAGCTTTCAGCAAATGCAGCAAATGATGAAGATGATGAAGGGCGGAGGCGGGAAGAAATTCATGAAGCAGATGGAAGCGATGAAGGGGAAAGGCGGCGGGTTTCCGGGGATGTGAGGGCGAGCTCGAGGGTGGAGCGGCTTGTCCCCAAGCCGCTGGATCGAGCTACGCGAACCGTTGCATGAACTGAGGCGTTGCCCCGGCGCGGTCGCACCTCGAAGATTTTCCTGCGTATGAAATTACCCCGGCCACTCGCGCTGCTCGCCCTTGCCACGGTCGCACTCGCGGCATTTTTGTCGCGCGTCGTCACCGCCGCCGAGTCGGCCACCGCCCGCCGCCCCAACGTCCTCCTCATCTGCGTCGACGACTTGAAACCGCTGCTGGGCTGTTACGGCGAGCCGTTGGTGAAGTCGCCGCAGATCGACCGGCTCGCCGCGCGCGGCGTCGTCTTCGAGCGTGCGTATTGCAACCAGGCGGTGTGCTCGCCTTCTCGCAACGCCCTCATGACCGGCCTGCGTTCGACCACGCTCGGTATCTACGATCTCCCTACAAACTTCCGCGCCGCCGCCCCCGACGCCGTCACGCTCACCCAGTATTTTCGCCAACACGGCTACCGCACCGAGGCGCTCGGCAAGATCCTGCACACCGGTCACGGCAATCGTGACGACGCCGCGTCGTGGACCGTGCCGTCCTGGCGTCCGCCGGGCGGCGCCTACGCGCTGCCGCAGAACAAACTCGCGCGCGGCATCGAAGGCGAACGCACCAGCAAGGAGCCCGCCGCCAACCCTACCGTCGAGGCGCCGGACGTCGCTGATGAAGTCTACCCCGACGGCATGATCGCCGACGAAGCCGTGCGCCGGCTGCGCGCCGCCAAGGCCAACCCCACCGAGCCGTTCTTCCTCGCGGTCGGTTTCCTCAAGCCCCACCTGCCTTTCTGCGCGCCGAAGAAATACTGGGACCTCTACGACCGCTCCGCTTTCAAGCTCGCGACCGTCACCACCCCGCCCATCGGCGCGCCGGCCTACGCTCCCACCAATTGGGGCGAGATTCGTGCCTACAGCGACGTCCCCAAATCCGGCCCGCTCAGCGAAGCGCAACAACGTGAACTGCTCCACGGATATCACGCCGCCATCAGCTATATGGATGCGCAGCTCGGGAAAGTCACCGCCGAGCTCGAGCGTCTCGGCCTCGCCGAAAACACCGTCATCGCGCTCTGGGGCGACCACGGCTGGCACCTCGGCGATCACGGACAGTGGTGCAAGCACTCCAACTATGAGCAGGCCACGCGCATCCCGTTCATCGTCGTCGCCCCCGGCGTGGCGCGGGCGGGAGCGAAGTCACGCGCGCTGGTCGAGACCGTCGATCTTTATCCCACGCTCGCGGAGCTCGCCGGTCTTCCCTTGCCCGCTGCGCCCGCCGTGCCGCAGAAGCTCGATGGCCAGAGTTTCGTCGCCGCCCTGCGCGATCCGGCCGCCCGCTCCAAAGAAGCCGTTTTCCATTCCTATCCGCGCAGCCGTCCCGGCGACGGTGCGATCATCGGTCGCGCGCTCCGCACCGACCGCCATCGCCTCGTCGAATGGAAAAAACCGGGCACGCCCGCCAGCACGGCCGAACTCGAGCTCTATGATTATACCGCCGACCCGCTTGAAACGAAGAACTTGGCGGCCGATCAACCCGCGGTAGTTGCGCAACTCCGCCAGATTCTCGATCGTCAACCGGAGGCA